>DASYCR010000327.1:0-3601 GCA_036500095.1 Polyangiaceae bacterium | reverse complement strand
AGCCGCGATCTCGAGCGCATCGAGCGCTACTACCGCGCGCGCGGCTACTACGAGGCTAAGGTCACCGCCGCGCGCGTACTGGACGATCACAGCGGCAAGGTGCGCATCGAGATCCGAGTGCAACCGGGGCCGGTCGTCACGCTCGCCGACGTCGACCTCTCCGGCATGAGCGACGTGCCCTTCGAGCACGCCCCGGACGTCAATACCAACATCATCAAAGCCAAGAACCAACTGACGAACGGCGAGCCGTTCGACGAAGCTCGCTTCAACGCGGTCAAGGACAACATCCTTTTGATCTTGCGCGACGGCGGCTTCCCCTACGCGACCGTAGAGGGCAAGGCCCAGGTCGATCTCGTCAAGCACGCGGCTCACGTCAGCTACAAGTTCGAATGCGGTCCGTTCGCCCGCTACGGCGAGGTGCGCATCGTGGGATTGCACGAGATTCCGGAAGGGCCCGTGCGCGACAACCTGCAGCTCGTGCGCGGCGAGGCTTATTCGCGCGCGCAGCTCAACGACGCGCGCAACACGCTGCTCGATTTGGGCGTATTTTCCAGCGTCGAAATCGTACCCGATCTGAGCCAGAAGGATCGGGCCGAGGTGCCGCTCGAGATCCGCGTCACCGAGAGCAAGCTGCGCACGCTGCGATTGGGCGGCGGAGCAACGTTCAACGTGCTCGCGCTCAACATGCATTTGCGCACGAGCTGGGTGCACCAAAATTTCCTGGGCGGCATGCGCAACCTCTCGATCAGCGCGGTGCCGGGCGTCGACCTCTACCCGACGCGCTTCGACGGATCCGCACCGGTCGCGCCGACGCGGCTCCTCCCTGAGAACTCGCTACAGATCCAGCTCAGACAGCCGGCCTTTCTGGAAGGACGCACCACCGGTAAGCTGGAAGCCGACTACGACATCAAGCCGCTCTTGTTCGCCTTGCCGCCGGGCGAGAACCCGCGCGACGAGCGCATCGTCGGCTACCACTCGATCAAGGCCAAGGGCAGCGTGGAGCGCGACTTTCTGACGCACTGGGACGTGTGGGGGCTCGGCCGTACACAGCGATTCAGCATCGAGCCTGGTTACGCCTGGACCACGAAGCTGCCGTTTACCTACCAAAAGGATCTCCCGGCTGGTCTCGTGGACGTGAACGTGTCGGCGCCCACGCTCTTGATGACGTTCGACTGGCGAGATAACCCACAGGATCCCCAGCGCGGTTTCATCATCACCAACTCGCTGGAACTGGCCGGTGGGATTTTCCAGGGCAACGTCTCGGATCTGAAAATCGAGCCTGAAATCCGCGGGTTTCTGCCATTCATCGAGCACATCGCGACGTTCGCAGGGCGCCTCACGTTCGGCTTTCTATTTCCGCGCAACTACGGCGATACGCTGAACCCGCGCACGACCGAGGGCCAAGCCGCCACACTCGATCCGAATCGGCCCGACGTGATCGAGGATCAGGAAAAGCTCCTTTTACGCGCGTTCTATTCGGGTGGCCCCAACTCGAATCGCGGCTATCCCCTGCACGGCGTCGGACCGCACGGGCCCGTCGGCTTTCTGATTCCAACGGGCGTCGATTGCTCGATCGGCCCAGGCGGCGTCGAGGCGTTGCCGGCAACCTGCATTCGCCCGCTCGGCGGCTTCACGCTCTGGGAGGCTTCCGGTGAAATCCGCTTCAAGATCGCAGGAGACTGGGGCGGCGTACTCTTCGCTGACGCGAGCGATGTCACGCGCGACGTGGGACATTTGCGTCTGAACGTGCCGCACATCTCGGTCGGACCTGGTCTGCGCTATATGACACCGGTGGGACCGCTACGCGTCGACATCGGCTATCGCGTGCCGCGCCTGCAGGCGATCGGGCAGAGCAGCCTACCGGGTGACGAGCAAGGCAACGAGGTCGGCTCGCTGTTTGGTGTTTCCTGGTTACCGGTCGCGATCAACGTGCAGATAGGCCAGGCCTTCTGATGGCTCGGCCATTTGCGCGCCATGCCCTTCGCTGGCTGAAAAGCGCGGCCGCCGTGGGCGGCTTGAGCGTCGTGTTCGTGAGCGCAGCCCTCGGCGCCCTCGCGCTGTACGCGGATTTTCCAGCGGGTCGCCGGGCGTTCGCGCGCATCGCGGAGCGCCTCCTCGATCAGACGTTCGCTGGTGCCTTCGCCATCTCCGCACTCGACGAAGTCTCGCCTGGGCGCATCGTGGCGCGCGGCATCACGATTCGTGACCCGCAGGGACACTTGGTGCTGAGCGCAAGCTCGCTGTCCGTTCACCTCGACGCCTGGCAACTCGTGCACACGCTCTGCTGCGACACGGGCGACGTCACCTTGAATTTCGGCGCGGTGCAGATCGAACGGGCGGAGACTTACGTTTTACTCGATCCCGCGTCGAGCATCCCGACACTGGCGGCGGCGTTCACACCTCGACCAAAACCGCCGACCCAGCTGACTCCGACAAAGGCGGCGCGCACGCTGCGCGTTTGGTTTCCGAGCATCGAGGTGAGCCATGTGTATGCGCGCGCGGAGCTGCCCGGCCTACCCACACTCGAGGCGGAGCTCGGCGCGATTCACGGCTCCGTGCTGGGTGCCGCGAGCGGCACCGCCGTCGACGTCGATCGCTTTTCTGCGATCATTCGCGGGGTTTTTGGCACCGAAGCCCATGGGGTCGGCTGCGTGCACGTGCGAGCCCCGGGCGCGGTCTGGACGTCCTTCGACGGCTACGTCGGAGAGTTGCAACTCGGCACGGTCGTGCGCGTGGACGGCCCGCACTTGGCGATTACCGTCGACGCACCGCGCGCTCAAGCGCAAGACGTGCGCGCGCTCTGGAGCGACTATCCCGTGCTGCAGGACGTCGCGGCCCACGTCGAGGCGAGCGGTACGCCAGGCGAGCTCGTCACTTTGACTCGGCTATCGATCGGGGAGCAGGGCACGCTCGAGGCGTCCGGCACGCTGTCACTCGAGCGGGACATGCACGCCGAGCTGGAAGCGACCGGGCGCAACCTCGATTTGCGCGCGCTGTGGGCGAAAGCTCCCGAGACGGCGCTCGACGTCGATACGCGCCTGAACATCCGCGCCCAGAACGGCGAACTTTTTCTCGACGTAGACGGCTCGAGCAAGAAGAGCGCGATCGGAGGAGTGCCCGTGCCGGCCTTCGACCTCGCGGGCAGCTATCAACGACACACCTTCGCGGGTCACGCCACGGTGCACGAAAGCGGCATGCCGGTGAGCGCCAACCTGACGATTCATCCGGACGGCGGCATCGATTTCGACGCTCGGAGCGATCACGTCGATCTGCGGCATACGCCGCGCCTGCAGCCTTACTTCGACGCCCGCGGTCGCGCCGACATGCGCGTGTCCGCGCACATCGCCAAGAACCGCGTGGACGCGCAGCTCAACGCGGACGTGCGCGATTTCGAATACGGCCCGGTACGGATCGCGCGCGGTGTGCTCTCAGGAGACGTGGCCGGCCCGCTCGACACGCCGAAGCTCGCCGTGCTCGACGTCGCGCTCGACGCCAACAAGCTGCAAGCCGGCTCGTTCGCCTTCGAGCACGCCACCGCCAAGCTGCGCGGCCCCGCGCTGGGTCCGACCGCCTCGGCGTCGCTGACGAGCGCGCTCGGTCC
>DASYCR010000326.1:0-1780 GCA_036500095.1 Polyangiaceae bacterium | reverse complement strand
GCCTGCACCATCGTGTTTTGCGAAAGTGACGTATTTATCGAGGGCCCGCGCTCTTCGGTGCAGCGTCAAAGCGATCGCAGCAGCCCCGCCAACTGAGCTTGTGCAACGGCCGCGGGGCCCGGCTCAACGGACGATAGGTTTGAGCACGGCCTTGCCGTCCTTGATCACCACGTCGAAGTCGATTTTGCGGTTTTTGTGCTGCTCGCGCAGCTTGGCCTCCGTGGCCTTCAAGGATTTCGCGAGGCCTTCGACGCTGACCGCGCCGGCGTCCTTGGTCTGACGCTTCGCCTCGACTAAGCGGGCGTGAAGCTCCCGCACCCGTTCGTCAGTGAGCGCGGCGGTCGATGCAGCCGCGGGTTTCGGCACTGGCCGCGCGATCGGCGCGGCGCCGAGCTTCGCTGCTGGCGCCATAGCGGGCGGAGCGGCCGCAAGAGCTGGCTGGAGAAAAGGGGGCGCTGGCGCTGCCGTCGGTTTTTCCGGCTTGGGTGGCGCGGGCAACTCTACGCGGGGAGCCGGTTTTGGTGGCGGCGCTTTCTGCGCTGCGTTTCCTGCTCCTGCGGCGCCTTGTGGAGCGCGCGCTACTGGCACACTGCCGAGCGGTCGCGCCAAAGCCTCGCCAAAAGGGCGCGATGGCGGCGTTGCCTTGCTGGGCGGGGCTTTGGCGCTGGTCGCAATTGGGTCCCAGTCACCCATGAAGTCCATGTCGAGGTCTAGGCTCTCGAACGATTTACCAGCGCCCGCGGCGGCGGGTGGCCCCGTGCCGGGCTTCGCGGGGCGCGCGCCGGGTTTGGGCGGGGGTACGGCTCTCGCCTTTGGCGGTGCTGAGCCCGCTGCCGGGCGTGGCACGTTCGGAAAAGCGCCCGCGCTGGGCGGAGGTGGCGCGCTCGACACCGCGGCCGGAGGCGGCGCGTTCGACGCTGCGGTAGCCGGAGGCGCGCTGCTTGTCGCCGCGGGCACGGGCACTTCGGCGTCATCGTCGAAGGCTGCCCGCCCGAGCCGCTTTCGCGCAGCGATGGTGAGCATCTTCCCAGGGGCGATGCGCTCGGCCTTGATCAGGTGGCGCTTGTACGTGCCCTGCTCGATCTCACGGCAAATGCGCTGCCAATATTGCTGGAACGTGTTGTAGCGCGAGATGATCGTCTGCAGCTTGAAGCGCCGGGCGGTGTTCCGGATTTTCTCGCGCCGCAGCACATAAATGCGGCGGTCGATGTCTTTCCGCGGGATCGCTGGCTCGATCCGCTCGATGCCCATGAAGTATTGCTCGTACAGCGCACGCAGCCGCTCGAGGCGATTCTCGAGCTCTTCTAGCGCGACTTCGAGCTCAGCGTTCTCCACTCGATCAGCTCTTCAGTGGGGTGATGGTGAGATTGTCGAAGCAGACCGGCACTTGCCAATCGTTGAAGCCCAGGTGCTCGTGCCCCTCACCAATCAGTGGACTTGGATCCTTGAGGCTCAGGATTTCGATGTCGTCCACGAAGTAACGGACGGTTTTGCCGTCACTTCGCTCTATTTTGAAGCGATACGCCCGGTCGGGTAGGACGGGTTGGGCGCGGGGGTCGGTCTCTCCGGGCTCGACCCGCATTTCGGTGCGATCTGGGGCGTGCTCATCGAGCCGGGCGAGCACGTGGAACGTGTTTTTCCAGCCGCCGAAGATGATGACGTAGCTGGTGGCGTTCGTGTACGAGTTGCTGGTGGCCGCGCTCACGCCGTCGCCCCAGACCTCGGTCTTCAAATCGCCTTCGGGCGAGCTGCTGGTGGCCTCGAATTCGATGCGCGCGTT
>DASYCR010000325.1:0-1715 GCA_036500095.1 Polyangiaceae bacterium | reverse complement strand
CCTCGGACACGCGCGCACGTTCCTACTCGCCTGGTGGCAGATCCGCTCACAGGGCGGCACCGTCGTCATGCGGCTCGAGGATCTGGACGGCCCGCGCTGCGAGCCGCGCTACGCGGACGCGGCGCTCCGCGATCTGGAGTGGCTCGGCCTCGACTGGGACGGTCCGGCGTTCGTGCAATCGCACGGCCTTACGCGGCTGAACGCCGCCGTGCACGAGCTGCTCGCAAACGGCCAGGCGTATCCGTGCGTATGTTCGCGCGGCGACGTGCTGCGCGCGCAGAGCGCGCCCCACGCCGGCGAGAGCGAGCCGCGCTATCCCGGCACCTGTCGCGGACGCTTCGCGACGCTCGAGGAAGCCGAGCGGCAGACGGGGCGCGAAGCCGGCGTACGCCTGTTGGTTCCCGAGGGCTCGATCCCGATCGACGACGGCTTTGCGGGTATGAGCGAATGGGACGTCGCGCGCGACGTCGGAGATTTTCTGATCGCTCGCCGCGACAAAGCGCCCGCCTATCAGCTCGCCGTCGCGGTCGACGACGACGCGAGCGGCGTCGACACGGTCCTGCGCGGTGACGATCTGTTGCCGAGCACCGCGCGCCAATGGCACGTTCAGCGTGCGCTCGGTTTGCCGCACCCGCGCTGGTTTCACGTGCCGCTAGTCGTGGACGAAAACGGACGCCGGCTCGCCAAGCGCGAAGCCGTTCTGAGCTTGGACGAGCTGCGCGCCGCCGGCACGGATCCGAGACGAATCGTGGCTTGGGCCGCAGAGAGCGCCGCGATGCACGTGGACGGACTCGTGACGGCGCGCGAGCTCGTCGCGCGCTTCGATCTGAGCCGGGTGCCACGAGCGCCCTGGCGGCACGCTCAGCTCGCACCCAAGTGATCGATCAAAAACACCACGCGCCGCTCTCGCTTCGAGCGCGCGAGGTCCACGCGACCCTGCACGAAGTATTCGCTGATCTCGTCGGCCACGACGATTGACTGCGTCACGTGCCAGTAGTCGCTCTCCGCTTGGATCACCGTATTTTGTGGGCTTCGGCCCTGCGCGTCGAGCTGGATCGCTTGGCCGCCGTCGAAGAGCGGGCGGATCTTGCGCTCGAGCTCCGGCGCCGTCAGCGCCGGCTCACCCGGCTCGGCCAAGTCGAGCACGCTCTCGTAGTCTCGCGCTTGCAGCGCGCGCAAGAGCGAGAACAAAAGATTGCGGATCAGCGCCGTGAATTGCCGCGCGTTGCGCGTGATGTCGTGTTCGTCCGGCTCGGCTTCCGCGGCCGTCTCCGGCGTGACCCGCGTCGGATCGCGCAGTCGCTCCCACTCGTCGAGCAGGCTCGAGTCGACGCCGCGCACGAGCGTGCCAAGGTACGCGATCACGTCGTCGAGGTCGCTTGTGCGCGTGAGCTCCGGGATCGTCTGCGAGAGCGTCTTGTACACCTCGGACAGGTAGCGCAAGAGCAAGCCCTCCGAGCGCGCGAGGCCGTATTCTTTGACGTAGCCGCTGAAGGAGTGCAAATTCTCGAGCATCTCGCGCGCGATGGATTTGGGGCGCAGCTCCTCGCGCGCGACCCAAGGATGCTCCTGGGCGAAGGCGGCGAACGCGGCGTACATGAACTCGGCGTTCGGCTTCGGGTGCTCCACCTTGTCGAGTTCGAGGATGCGTTCGTCGTACTCGACGCCGGCCGCCTTGAGCTCGGCCATCTTTTGCGTCTTCAGTTTGTCGACTT
>DASYCR010000324.1:0-3908 GCA_036500095.1 Polyangiaceae bacterium | reverse complement strand
CATACGCGTATCGCGGACGCGCAGCTTCGGCGGCAAGCGCGCAAGAGCGCGGCTTCCGCGGCGCTCAACAGCGCCGAGGGCGCGGCTCGGCAGACTATCGCGGATAAATCGCGGGCTTATGCCATCGCTCTCGCGGAGTGCTGTGAGGCTTGCGCGGCGGTCGAGATCGCGGGAGCCCTCGGTGCTTGCTCGCCGGTTGCGGTCGAGGCCGTGCTCAGGCTCGGTGTGCGGCTCAAGGATGTGCTCAGCCGCTTGGTCCACTGAGGGACCCGCAAGCGCACTCCTTTCCGCGCGCGCTACCAGGTCCGCCCTGCTTGGCGGAAGAGTTCGTCGATTGCCGGTACGTTGGTGGGCTCGTAGACGCTCTGGACGTTCGCTCCCGCCGCCAGCAGCGCAGCGACGACTGCCTGGTGACCGAGTTTGGGTCCGCCGTTGCGGATCGCCCACGCGGCGGTGTCGAGCACGGTGCCGCCGTATTGGTTTTTGAGCTCGAGCGGCGCTTTGGCGGCCAAGAGTACGCGCGCGACCGCGACTTTGCCGTTGAACGCGGCCCAATGCAGGGCGGTGAAGCCTTGGTTGTCCACGGTGTCGAGCGGCACGCCCTGTTCGACGAGGAAGCGCGTAATGTCGTCGTAGTCGAAGCTGGTCGCGGCGAACAACGCGTCGGTGCGTTGCCTTGCGGTCGAGTCGGGCCAGAGCGCTTTGAGGCGTGCGAGGTCACGCGCGGCCGCCGCGACGCGCACGGTGTCGACGCGGGCGCCCGCTTTGACCAGCGCGAGGACCGCGCTCTGGCGACCCTGGTCGATGGCGCCACCCATCGGGTCACCAAGGTCCTCGCTGCCGTTCGGATTCGCGCCGGCGCGCACGAGCGTGAGCACGAGCTCCTCCATCACGCCGGCCCATTCGGGAAACACGCTAGTGACGGTGAGGCTGAGCGGTGTTTGCGCCGGGCCGCCCCCGTACATGTTCGCGTACGCGTTGACGTCTGCGCCGTGCGCGAGCAAGAGCTCGGTGAGCGCGACGATGTTGGGCGGCGTCTGCTGCCGCTCTTGCTCGACGCCGTTCGCGCCGACGTAGTGAATCAACATCGAGCGATGGTCGCGGCGCGAGCGGGCCCGCGCGAGCGCGGGCTCCGCGTCGAGCAACGCGCGCAGGCCCTCCAGATCGCCGAAAACCAGCGCGTCCGCGGCCGCTTCGAACGATTCCTCGCTCACCTCGGGCACGTCGTTTGGTTTCGCGCCGGCTTCGCTGAGCACGCGCAGCAAAACCACGCGCTGCGACGCATCCGCGACGCGTTCGGCGAGGGTGAAGGGCGTCTCGAGGTCGTCGTCGGCGACGTTGGGATCGAGGCCGAGCGCGAGCAGCGGTCCCACGGCTCGGTAGCGCTTGCTTTGGATGGCCCAGCACACGAGCTGATGATCGGTGTGCTTGAAGGTCGCGCGCGGCAACGCGCGTTCGGGCGCTTCGCCGAGCAGACACGCGCCGAGCAGGTGAGCGACCGAGTCGACCGCGCTGTCGAGTGCGCCGTGCTGTCGCAAATAGTCGGCTTGGGCGCGCTGACCCGTGCGCAGCGCGACCGCGAGCGGTGTGCGACCGTCTCGGTCGCGGCCCTCGATATCCGCGCCGCCGCGCAGGAGGACCGAGAGCATCTCCGTGCCGCTCTCGAGCCAGAGCGCGCTGTGCAGCGCGCCGCCAAAGTGCCCGAACTCGCGCCCGGCGTGATTCACGGCCGCGCCACGCGCGATCAAGAGCTCGGCCATCGCGAGCTCGTTCCGCAAAATGGCGGTCTCGAGATCGTCGCGCAGCTGCCAGAGTTCCGGCTGCGCGTCCAAAACGAGCTCGAGGCAGCGCAGGTTGCCGCCGAGCACGGCGCTGCGCGCGGGCATGGGACCCGTGACCTCGCCGAGCAAGTCCGGCGGTAGCCGGGCGCGCGCGCCGCGTTGCACGAGCAGCTCGACGAGCGCCGGGTCCGCGACGGCTTCCGCTGCGCCCTCGAGCGGCCAGCGCCAGCCATGGTGCGCGCGCGCGTCGCGCACGGGCTGATTCGGATCGGCCCCGAGCTCGAGCAAGCGCGCGGCGATCGCCACGCGCGCGGACACGAGCTTCGGGTTGCGACGGCCAAATGCGGCCGAACACGCGCAAATGAGCGGCGTGAAACCGCGCGGTCCGAGCTCGCTCGAGCTCGCCGGAGCTGCGTCGAGTAGCGCGAGCGCTTGCTCGGCGTCGGCGAGCGCGGCAGCGAGGTGAAGCGAGCCGCGGACGAGCGCGGGCTCGAGCGCGCGCAAGGCGTCAACGCGCGCTTCGTCGCCCGCGAGTGCCGCGTCGAGCAGGGCGACCGCGCGCGTCGCGTTGTCCACTGCGCCGAGCTCCACGGCTTGCTTGAGCTTGGGCCATGAGCCAAAGCCCGCTTCGCGCGCGACCACGAGCTGCGCGTCGCTCAACGTGCAACCCAACCCAAACACCAAGGTGTCCGAAAGCCCCGCAGCGCTCGGCAAATGCTCGCGAAACCGCGCGGCGGCTGCCGGTTCGCTCTTTCGATACGCGCGCAGCAGATCCTTTGCGCGCTTGCGCTGCTGCTCGAGGTTGATGGACCTTGCGCTGCTCGCGCGTGTGGGAGAGCTCGATTCTTTGGACATGGGACCGCCTTCCATCAATCCGGCATCCGCTGCTCCGGAGGGAAGAGGTCTAAGTGCGCGACGACTTCCGACAACCAATCGAGACGGGCGCTGCCCTTTCCGCGGACCGGGTGCACTCTCGAGGTGCCGGCACAAGCTAGCGTGCGGCGCACGGTCTGGCTAGTCTCGGCTACGGGCGGCTCGGCGAGCGTGTTCGTCTCGTGGTAGTATTGCGCTCATGTCGCAGGGCGAAATCGCGCGAACGCCGGCTGAAGAGGCGCTGTTTTCACACCTTCGCGGGGAGCTCGCCGCGCATCCGGGGGTGCGCCTCGCGATCCTTTTTGGTTCGCGTGCTCGTGGCAGCGCGCACGAAGCGTCGGATGTCGACGTCGCCGTGCTCGCTCCCAAGGTCGATTTGCTCGCGCTCGGTGCGGCGCTGAGCCGCGTGACGGGCGAGACCGTCAATCTGCTCTCGCTGGCGGATCCGGGAGTCCCGCTCCTAGAGGAACTCTTGCGCGACGGGATTCTGCTGTGCGAGGGCGCGCCCGGGGCCCTAGGTCAGTGGCGTTCACACGCGCTGATGGATCTCGAGCTCGATCGGCCCTGGTACGAACGCATGCGCGACGCCTGGCTCGACCATGTCGCAAGACACGGAGTGTGATGGTCAATCGAAGTCTGGTCTCGTCGAAGCTCGGTGAGCTTGCAGAGCGTGTAGAGAGGATTCGCGCTCACGACGTCGCGACCGCGGATGAGCTCAAGGCCGACCCAGACGCGTTCGACGTCGTTTCGTTCAATCTCATGTTGGCCGTGCAGATTTGCGCGGATGTCGCTAGCCACCTGATAGCGGACGAGCGTTGGCCGGCTGCCAAGAACATCGCGGAGAGCTTTACTCGCCTGGAGCAGCAGGGAGTCATCGACGCACCTGTGGCGGACGCCCTGCGTCGAGCGGCGGGCCTTCGTAACGTCGTTGCGCATGGCTATGGCGGCGTGGATCCGGTGGCGGTGTATGAGGCGGCCACGCGCGGCATCGCGGACCTCGACGCTTTTGCACGAGCGGTGGCGAGCTGGCTCACAACGCGCCGATAAGTTTTGCGTCGACGGAGTCGAGCGGCTCGCGATTGGCTTGACTACGCGGGAAATTCGCGCTATTTCGTCGAGCGCGTGATGCACTCCCTCATTCTCGCAATGCCGTGCTTTCCGACGTGGAAGCAACTTCGTAGTGTTGCGAGCGGGCGAGGGTCTGCATAACGAAGCAAACAGAGTCGTTAGACAAAACCCTCCCCACTCGAACCG
>DASYCR010000323.1:0-7667 GCA_036500095.1 Polyangiaceae bacterium | reverse complement strand
GACGGCGGCTCGGTGAGCTTCAGCGCAACCTTGCCAATCAGACTCGAATCCGGGGCGGGCATGTTCGTTACCTGGGCGAAACGATCCGCGGCAGCCTAACCGAATCCCCGGCCCGAGTCATGCCCATCGCTCGAGGCCGGGCCATTCGGTGCTCTCGGGCGGGGGCCTCTTGCCGCGTAGCGATTAACGCCGAACCAAGGACGCGGGGCTCAGGAGCACTTCACGGGCTGGCTCCGGCTCGAGGCCGGCTAGAGACTCCGGGCGCGGCGGCAAGGCGCTTGGCTCGAGCCGAGCTTGAACGAAGCCCTCGGCCGCGTGATAGCTCGACCGGACGAGCGGGCCCGAAGCGACGAATGCGAAACCCATTTCGCGCCCCGCGCGTGCGAACTCGTCGAAGCGCTCGGGTTCGACGTAGCGCGCGACAGGCGCGTGTTTCGGCGTGGGCCGCAGATACTGGCCGAGCGTCACGATGTCCGTGCCCGCGGCCCGCAGATCCGCGAGCGTCTCCAGCACTTCCGCGTCCGTTTCGCCGATGCCGACCATGATCGAGCTCTTGACGAAGCGAGCGGGCGCGCGCTCCTTCGCGTGCCGCAATACGCCGAGGGAGCGATCGTAGTCGCAGCGCTGATCGCGAATGACCGGCGTGAGCCGACGCGTGACTTCGATGTTGTGCGCGAACACGTCCGGCGCGGCGTCGACCATCAGCTCGAGATCCAAGCGGCGTCCGCCGAAATCCCCGACCAGCGTTTCGACCAGCAGACCCGGGCTGCGCTCGCGTAACGCGCCGACGGCGCGCGCCATGTGCGACGCTCCGCCGTCGAGCAAGTCGTCGCGATCGACCATGGTCAAGACGACGTACTTCAGACCAAGCTCCGCGATCGCGCGGGCCACGTGCTCCGGCTCGCGCGGATCGACCGCACCCCGCGGATTCCCGGTGGTAACGGCGCAAAAGCGGCAGCCGCGCGTGCACGTATGGCCGAGCAACATCACCGTGGCCGTGCCGGCCGCCCAGCACTCACCCACGTTCGGACAGCGCGCTTCCTCACACACCGTGTACAGGTCGAGCTCGCGCAACGTGTGCTTGAGGCGCGTGTAGTTTTCGCCGCCCGGCGCGCGCACTTTGAGCCAATTGGGCTTTTTGTCGCGTGTCGAGGGCGCGGGTGAGCTCATGAGTCGCCCGCCAAGAGTTTTTCGAGCAGCTCGTTCACGAGCTTCGGGTTCGCGGAACCTTGCGTCTCCTTCATGACCTGGCCGACGAAGAAGCCGAGCAACCCTTTCTTGCCGGCGCGGAGCGACGCTGCTTGACTCGGATGCTTCTCGATCAACTGCCGGCACAGCGACTCGAGCGCGGCGCTGTCACTCACCACGCGCAGTCCGCGCTCTGCCACGATCGCGCGCGGTGAGCGCTCATTGCCCTCGATCGCGGCGTACACTTCCTTCGCCTGTTTGCCGCTGATTTCCCCGGCTTCCACCAGCGCGAGCAGCTCGGCGACCTGCGCCGGGGTGACGCTGAAATGCGCCTCGAGGCCGTGGGTCTTGGCGGCGCGCAGCACGTCGTTGGCGACGAAGTTGGCGACCTTGAGCGGGTGCGCAAACTGCTGACAGACGTCTTCGAAGAAGCGTGCGTAGGCTGGGTGCTGGCTCAACGTTTGCGCGACGGCCGCCGTCAAACCGAGCGATTCGACCCAGCGCTGGCGCAGCGCGGTCGGTAGCTCGGGCAAGCGCTCGCGCTGCTCACTGATGAACGCGCTGTCGATCCGCAGCGGCGGCAAGTCCGGCTCCGGGAAATAACGGTAGTCGTGCGCTTCTTCCTTCGAGCGCAGCGTGTGCGTGAGGCCGGTGTCCGGGTCGAAGCTGCGCGTCTCTTGCGCGATCGTACCGCCCGCGTCGAGGATCGCGGTCTGACGCGCGATTTCGGCGTCAATCGCGCGCTGCACGAAGCGAAACGAGTTGATGTTCTTCAGCTCGCAGCGCGTGCCGAATTTGCTGACGCCCTTGGGCCGAATCGAGACGTTGGCGTCACACCGGAAGCTCCCTTCCTCCAGGTTGCCGTCGTTCACGCCCACGAACACGAGCACGTCGCGCAGGGCGCGCATGTACGCCGCCGCCTCAGCGCTCGAACGCAGATCCGGATCGCCGACTATCTCGAGCAGCGGCGTCCCGGCGCGGTTCAGATCGACCAGCGAATCGCCACCGACGCCGTGTACGTTCTTGCCGGCGTCTTCTTCCATGTGCGCGCGCGTGATGCCGACCCGCCTCGCCTGCCCGTCGAGCTCGATGTCGAGGTGCCCCTTGGTCGAGACGGGCTCCTCGTATTGACTGATTTGGTAGCCCTTCGGCAAATCGGGATAGAAGTAATTCTTACGGGCAAAGATGCTCTTTTCATGGACCGTGCAACCGAGCGCGAGCGCGGCGCGCACGGCCATGGCCACGGCTTCACGATTGAGCACGGGCAGCGAACCCGGCAGCCCGAGGCACACCGGGCACACGTTGCTGTTCGGGCTGCTGCCGAAATGGGTCGAGCAGGAGCAGAACAACTTGCTCTGCGTGAGCAACTGCGCGTGGACCTCGAGGCCGATCACCGGTTCATAGTCGGTCATGATGGAACGCGGCCGCGCCGCACGCAGGTTCTACCTTAAAGCGCCGTCACATGCAGCTCTGGGCGGTTTGAGCGACGTCTGACGCCGCAAAACGGTGCCTCCGGCGTCGCCAGCTCCGTCAGCGGTCGACGCACGGAATCAGTGACCGTGTTCGCGATCGATGCCCGGATGCGTCGGCTCCCCCGGCTCGTGGCGGGGGTTGGCCGTCTGATGCGAGCCGTCACGACCCGGGAAGCTGAGCAGCAGATCTTTTTCGAAGATGAACTGCTCGCGCGAGTCATACGGCGAGGCGTGAATACCGGTATCCATGCGAATCGCGTCGCACGGGCAAGCCTCCACGCAGAAGCCGCAGAACACGCAGCGCAATTCGTCGATCACGAAGCGCTTGGGGAAACGCTCGTAGCCCCGCTTTGGGTCACCCTCGGGATACTCGCCGGCCTCGATGTGAATGCATTGCGCCGGACAGGCAGTAGAGCAGCACAGGCACGCTACGCAGCGCGGGGAGCCGTCCTCGCGTTGCGTGAGCCGATGCATGCCGCGAAAGCGCGCCGGATACGGTCGCTTCTGCTCGGGATAAGAGACCGTGTTGATGCCGTCCGCGACGGCTTCCAGCGACGGGTCGTTGCGCTGGCCGAACGCCATCTCTTTCGTGTTCTGAAAGAAATGTTTCATCGTGATCCCAAGCCCCTTGGCGATCTCGGGAATGTACGTTTGAACGCCGGCCGTGCGCTTGGGGCGATCGACGGGCACGCCGGTCACGCGCTTGGGGCCAAGTGGTGCGGTTTCGGTCTTCATGCTCCCATCCGGACGCTGCGTGTGCCGCCGGCAGACGCGGCAAATTGAGCGGAACTAGAGGCCAAGGTTTGCGGCTTGTGCACGGGCCTTAGCAAGAACGTAACGAAGTAGACGAAGCCCGCGATGCCGCCCAGCGCGACGAATGCGCGCGAGCAGTCTCCCAGCAGATCGACAAAGCGACCTACGGTAATGCCGGCCGACGCGACGCCGAGCACGAGCAAGCCCGTGACGAAAACGTTGGCGAGCGACGCGGGCAGGAGTTTGCGCCAGCCGAGACGCATCAGTTGATCGTAGCGGAAGCGCGGCAGGGTCCAGCGAATCATCAACTGCAACCAGCAGAGCGTGATCGTCTTCAACACGAAGCCGAGCGCGCCGACGACCACCACCAACACGTGCGGCAGCGCGAGCTCGAACATTTGGTTGCCGCCGAAGGTGACGTGTAGGCCGTCCGGGCGCAGGTACGGCAGATCCCAACCGCCCAAGAAGAGCGCGGACATCAGCCCGCTCGAGGTGACGACCGCGATGTATTCGGCGAAGAAGAACATCGCGAACTTCATGCCCGAATACTCGGTGAAATAGCCGGCCACGATCTCGCTCTCACCCTCGGGGATATCGAAGGGAATGCGCTTGGACTCCGCTACGGCCGCCGCGAAAAACAAGAAGAACGCGAACGGCTGGACGAAGATGCCCCAAGCGTGATCGCGCTGCCACAGGATCATGTCGTCGACCCGCAGCGAGCCGTAGATCATCACCGCGCCGACGAGCGTGAGGCCCATGGTGACCTCGTAGGAGACCATTTGGCTCGCAGCGCGCAGACCGCCGAGCAAACTGTACTTGTTGTCGCTCGCCCAACCCGCGAGTGCGGCGCCCACGATGCCGGTGCCGGCGAGCGCGAAGAAGTAGAGCAGACCGACGTCGACGCTCACCACCTGCAGTGGATACTGCACGCCGGGGCAGACGCCGTTCGCCGGCATCAGCGGCAGGAGCTCGCCGAAATCCTTGCTCGAAACGCCGCTGAAGCACAGTGAATCACCGAACGGGATCACGGCCATCACGACCAGCGCCGGAAAGAATGAGATGAAGGGCGCGAGGCTGTGCAGCATGCGATCGGCGTTCGGTGGGATGAAGTCTTCCTTGAAGATCGTCTTCAGGCCGTCCGCCGCGGGGTGCAAGAGGCCCGCCAAGCGCAAGCCGATGCGCGGCTCGTTGCGGATCGAGAACGCCGCGTAACCCGCGCCGAACAAGATGGCGAAGATCAGGAGCCCTGCGCCGCCGCCGTATTGAATGTCCGTGAGCTGCTCGGCCGCCGCGCCCTCGAAGGTGACCGCGACGAACAGGGTCAGCACGTGAGCGGCGAGCCCACCGTAGAAAATACGCCGCGGATCACCGAGCGAATAGATCCAGGCGTCGAAGCTGCTGCGCACGCCACGCACCTGCACGCGGCCCGCGATGAACACGCCTGTGAGCCACGTGAACAAGATGCCGAGCTGGCAGAAGAGCAACGCGCGCGTGGCGCGAACTTCCGGCGCCGGCTCGAGCTTGACCAGCATGAAGCCGATGGCCGCGACGACGCCGAGCGCCGGTAGTACGACGAACGCCTGCGCCCAGCGGGTCGGCAGCCACGCCACCGCTCGATTCGGACCGACGCGATCTTGAATCATCGCGCCCTGCCGGCGATCCGCCCAAGTGAGGATGACCGCCACGTTCATGGCGAACATCACGACGAAGAAGGGCTTGAGCACCCACAGAGCGAGGAGCTTGGCGAGCCACAGGAGTGTTGCGAGAATGGACGCGAGGAGGGACATCGGTCAGCTGACTCCGGCGGGGGCTGCAGAGGCAGAGATCGAGGCCGGCGGCGCCTCTAGTGCCATCGATTTTCTGAGTTCCGCTAGCTTCTTCCAGCCGAGCGGCTTGCCGGCGACGCGCGCGAGCTCCGCGAGCCAGCGAAACGCGGGCAGCGACTGGCCTTGTGGCGCGATCGCTTTCTCGCTCTCTTGCGCGAGGCCCTTGGCGTTCACGAACGTGCCGTCCGCCTCCGCCCAAGTGCTCGCGGGCAAGAGCACGCGGGCGTGCTGGGCGAGCGGCCCCTCGTGGCTCGCGAGCGCGATGACTTGCGCGCGCTTGAGCGCGTCGGTCTTGTCGGCGACGGACAAGCTCGACCCGAGCGCGAGCACGGTCTTGATCGTGCCGCCGTCGATCGCGCCGGCGAGCTCGGCGAACGGCTTGAGCAACGCGGGCTTGGCGAGCCGCACGATGCCCGCCGTGTTCGGGTTCTTGTCCGGGTGCCGCAGGATGTCGTCGCCCTGCCCCGCGGGACGCCCGCTCTGGAACAGCAGATTGAAGCCAAACGACTTGGAGAGCTCGAGCAACGCGAAGTTGTCCTCGTTCGAGTGCTCGGCGCTGAGCAGGACCGCCGTCGATTCCGGGCTCGCCTGTTTGAGCGCGGCCGCGGCCTTCTCGAGGGCGATCTTGGCGTCCACGCCCTCGCCCGACACGCGCGGCACGAGCACGCGCTGCTCGTGGATGCGCCGGTGATCGAGCATGCCGTCGTCGCACATCCAGTACTTGTTGACCGCGAGATTCTCGCGCGGACGATAGCGATACGCCTTCTGGTTGCGCGGATCGAAATCGGTGTACGAATTGCAGCCGGTGGCGCAGCCCGTGCAGACCGTGCGCGCCGAGCGCAAGAACCACACGCGCGCCTTGAAGCGGAAATCCACGGCCGTCAGCGCGCCGACCGGACACACGTACTCGGTCATCAAGGTGTAGGCGTGATCGAGCTGCCGGCCTGGAGCGACGACGATCTCAGCCAGATTGCCGCGCTCACGCACGCTGAGCACCGGATCTTTCGCCAGCTCTTCCGATACACGCACGCAGCGCGTGCACACGATGCAGCGTTCCGCGTCGTATACGATGTTCGGTCCGAACGGGACGGCCTTGGGCTTGTGGATCGGCTCGTCCTTCATCCGCTTCTTCGTGGCGCCGTGTTCGAGCCAGTAGTCTTGCAGCCGGCACTCGCCGGACTGATCGCAAATCGGGCAATCCACCGGGTGGTTGAGCAGCAAGAGTTCCTGCACCGCCGCGCGCGCCTGCTGCGCGTGGCCGCTGCTCTGACTCTTGATCACCATGCCGTCGGACACGCCTTGTTGGCAGGCCGGCACGAGCTTCGGCTTCTTTTGCGGGACGTACTCTTGCTTTTCCTTGTCCCAGGCGAGCACGTCGAGCAGGAGCGCCGGGCGGCCCGGCGGCGGCATCAGCTCGACCAAGCACATGCGGCAGTTCGCCGCCACGCTGAGACCCGGGTGCCAGCAGTAATGCGGGATGTCGACACCGGCGCGCTGGGCGGCGCGGATCACGGTGTCACCCTGTTCAAAAGGAATGTCGCGTTCGTCTAGCTTGAAGGTGGGCATGGTTGTCAGAAGGGGGGCTAGCGGTCGCACTCTCCGCCGATCATATTCAGGGAACCAAAGCTCGGCACGACGTCGGCCATCATTTGACCGGTGATCACGCGTTCGAGCCCCGCGGTGACCAGGAAGCACGGCGGGCGAATGCGCACGCGGTAGGGCGTCCCGCTGCCGTCGCTGACGAGATAAAAGCCGAGCTCGCCGTTGCCGCCCTCCGTGTACGAATACACTTCACCGGCCGGCAGCTTCAGGCCCTCCATCACGATCTTGAAGTGCTGGATGGTGCCTTCGATCGTATTGTAGACCTCGTCCTTGGGCGGCAAGATCACGCGCGGATCGTCGACGTTGATGGGCCCGGAATCCGCCAGGCGCTCGAGCGACTGCTCGATGATGCGCGCGCTCTGCTTGATCTCCTCGATGCGCACCATGAAGCGATCGAAGCAGTCGCTGGCCGAGCCGACCGGGACGTCGAAATCCACCTCGGCGTATTTGAGGTACGGGTGCGCCTTGCGCACGTCGTACGGCACGCCGGTCGCGCGCAAGCACGGACCCGTCCACCCGAGCGAGATCGCGTCCTCCGCGCTGATCACGCCGACGCCCTCGAGCCGATCGAGGAAGATGCGGTTGCCGAGCAAGAGCTTTTCGACCTCGGCGACCACGCTGAGGATTTGTTTCACGACCGCGCGCGCCTGCTCCTTGAAGCCGTCCGTTGGCGGACTCGCCATGCCGCCCACGCGGCCGAAGCTGTGCGTCAGCCGCGCGCCGGTCTCTTCTTCCATCAAGTCCCAGATCATCTCGCGGGCCTTGATCATCCACAAAAATGGCGTGAAAGCTCCGAGCTCCATGGCCATCGCGCCGTCGCAGGTCA
>DASYCR010000322.1:0-2473 GCA_036500095.1 Polyangiaceae bacterium | reverse complement strand
CGTAGTTTTCGGCCAGCCAATAGACGTCCCCTGCATCGACAGTGAAGGCCGCAACCTGATATTCGTGGTCGACGAGCTTCATCGGCCCACTCGGTGAGCCGTCCAATTGGTCCATTGCCGACGCCGAAAATGTGGGTGTCGCCGGGTCGCTGGGCGCTGGTTGATTACTGCCGATGCTGACCGATTTCCCAGAGCAAGCGACGCTACCCAGCGCAGCCAGCAAGAGCGCCCGTGTCATCAGGTTCGCGTGAGCTCGTTTGTTCATGCTCAAGGTTTGGATGGCGCGAGCTCTTTCTGTCTCGGAATTTTTGCGATCGCTGCGGAGACCGTCGGCGCGAACAAACTGTTCGGGTACCGTCGTTGAAAGCCGTCCGCGCGCAGCTCCGCTTCGCCGTACCGACTCGTCGCCACCAGTGCGCGGATCGCGAGCGCTTCGCGCTCCTCGCTCAACACGCCATTGGGAAAGCGCGCCGCATGACTCTCGAGCAGCCGCATTGAACGCTCCGGTTCACCCTGCGTGAGCGCCGCGCGCGCCGCGTCGAGCAGCGTCTGTTCCGCCGCAAACCTGGAGCCGCCGGAGAATGCGCCGCGCGCCGTGCTTGCAAGTGCGGGGGCGCTCGGATTCGGCGCAGGCGACGTAGGCGCGGCTGAAGGGCTGAGCTCTGCCACTTGCAGCGCGGCGCTCGCCGGCGCCGATGCGACCGGCGTCGTGCTTAGCTGGATTCGGGCGGGCTGGAGCTGCCGTGAGCGCCAGTGTTCGAGCGCGCCGCCGCTGAGTGCGCCCGCCGCGAACGCCGCGGCCAGCCAACCCGCAAAGCGACGCGCGCCTATGCTGAACAAAGCGGATGCATCGGGCTGCGGCAAACTAGCGGGCAACGCCGTACCGGCGGACCCCGGCGAAAGCGACACGGCCGCGCCGGCCAGCGAAATACCGAGGCGCGACCCGACGCGCGCCTGCGCGGCAGCGTACAGATCGTTCTCAGTCGGCATTTCACGCAGCGCCGCCAGTAGCTCGTGAGCCGTGGGTCTGTTCATCGGGTCTCCCGGGCGGCGAGCTTGCGTGCGGCCGATTCGAAGCGCGTCCGCGCGCGGCGCAAGCGTGAATACACGGTATTGATCGGAATTTGCAGGACTTCAGCGATCTCGGGCGCGGCGAGCTCGTCCAGATCGTGCGCCACGAACACCGCGCGTTCGTCGGCATCGAGCCCTGCCAGGAGCGAGAGGGCCAGCTCTTGGACCTGCGAACGCAAGAGCAGCATGCCGGCGCAGGTCCAGGGTCCTGCAACGCGCTCAAGTCATAGACTATCGCCTGCCGATTTTCGAGGCGCATCCGGAAATCGCGCGCAATGCGAACCGCGAAGCCGAACAACCAAGGCCGCAATGGGCGAGTGCTGTCGTAGTCTGCAAAGTGACGGCTCACGTGCAAGAAAACGTCGTGGGCGACGTCTTCGAGCTCGTGGCTAGAGACACCCAGGTAGCGCAATGTACGCATCACGTAGCCGAACTCTTGCTCGAAGACGGCGCGGAAGCTCGGCGGCGGTTCGCTCGTCTCCAACGCGGACGTGCCTGGGTTCGCGGGCATCTGAGCGGTATTTGGAGGCCAAACCAAAAGCCGTCTCCGAATCGGCATGGCTAGAGCTGATATTCCAAATCCAGACCCAAACGCACGAGCCAGCGCGGGGTTTCGAAGACATTGCTGTCGTCGACGCGCATGGTCACGCGCTGGGCGGCCCAGAGGCCGTCAACGCGCAGAATGACCGAAAGATCCCCCTCACTTTCCCAGCGATGAGCGAGGCGAGGACCTTGAGCGAACCACAAGGACCGATCCGTGCGGGGTCGGAGTACCCCGCGGCCCTCGGAAACGAGCAGCGCTCCGTCGAACACGTAGCAGCCGAACCACGCGCCGCTGCGATAACACGGCGCGGCCGTCACGCCGGGCGCGCTCACGCGAGCCGTGAGATTCGAGGCGGCCGCCGCTGCGCTGGCGGAGGACGCGGGCAGCCAACGCGGCTCGAGACTCGCGCCCCAACGCGCGCCGCGCACCGCACCGAACGCCACGACGCCGACCGCAGGAGAAGGGACGGGCCCGGACGCGACGAAGCCGCCCGCACCCAGACTCCAACGCACGCCGCTCGGCCGTTCACGCCCGATTGAAGGAGCTCCGCGATCTGCCGGCGCGTTGACGGCAGGCGAGCGGTCGAGCGATTCTGGATCGCGTGACTCGGGCTCGACACCCGGCGACGCAGGCTCGGATGCCGGCGCCTGCGCAGTTCGGTCGGGCGCGTCCGACAACCGCGAATCTCCTATGATTTCTGGATAGTCCGCCGCATCCGGATCGATCGCGATGCTGATCGCCAGCGCGACGGCGGGAGCGAGTTCAGAGCAGTCTTGGAGGGTGGACGCGAACTCGCGCGTGCCGCCCGCCAAGCCGTCACTCTCGATCAGGTAGACGCGGCCTTTGAGTACGCCACCG
>DASYCR010000321.1:0-3044 GCA_036500095.1 Polyangiaceae bacterium | reverse complement strand
AGGGGCCGCTCGGCGTGGGTGACTCGTACACCTACGGCGACGAAGCCAAGGAAATGGGCGACTACTTGCCGGTCGTCGACTTGGGACAGAACGCGCACGCGACGCAAATCACCGTCGGCCAGAGCTACATGTGCGCGTTCTTGAACAGCGGCGTCATCAAGTGCTGGGGCTTGAACGGCGAGGGCGAGCTCGGTCTCGGCAGCAGGCTCACGGTGGGCGACGCGGCCGGCGAGATGGGCGACAAACTGCCCGCCGTCAACCTCGTCTTCTGAGTCGTCGCCTTGCGGCGCTCGCAGTCCGCGAACGCACCGATTGCGGGTCGTCACTCGGTGGTTCATCCACCCGAGTTACTGCCCGCAATCGCCGTTTCACTGAAGAGCGTCTGTAGATATTTTTTGCCGAGCTTCGAGAAAGTCGCCTTGGCCAGATCTTCGTACAGGTCGACGGCGGTGGCGCCTTCCGGCACGATGCGCAGATCGGGCGAGCGCCAGGCGGAGAATTTGAAGCTCAGCACGTCCTTGTCGTCTGGAATCGAGAAGGTGACGTGGCTCATCAAACCGATGCCACAGATCACCAGCCGCGGCTTGCTGCTGGTGAACGCGCCCGACATCTCCACATGATACGAGAAGAGAATGGTGGGAACGGTGGGCGTCGGATCCGTCGCGCTGTCCAGGTGCTTGGGCGGATTGGCGGCGAGCATGTCGGCCGGCAGCGCCTTGCCGAGGATCGCGCTGATTGAGCCGGCGATGCGCGCCTCACGCGGGGCCTCGCGCTCGGCGTCGAATGCGTGACTCGGCAGCGAGGCTTCACCGGCGAAGTAGCCGCTCTTGCGCAGCACTTTCTCCTCGCCCTCCACGGTTTCGCTCGGTCGCTGGACGAACACGATGTCGAGCGCCGGGCCGTGCTTGGCTGCGTAGCGCAGCAGGCGATCGAAAAACGGTGCGACCGCGGGGTCCTGGCTGTTCAAGGCGGGCCCGAGAGCGACGAAGGTAGCGCGCACGCGCACGTTCGTGGCGCGCTCGATCTCGCGTTGCAGAAAATCATAGTGACCGTAGTGCGCGTCGAAGGCTTTGATCGCGCTCAGGGTGCCTTGCGCCTCTGTGTCGGCGAGCTCCTTCATCAGCGCGTTGTGCAGCAAGACCTCGACTTCTGGGCCGATCTTGGTGTCCGGGTGCGACTTGGCGAACTCCTCCAGCGGCGCGACGCCCGGTGTTTTCTGCGCGTCACGCAGCTCGGCGCGCGGGAGCAGAATCGGAATCACGTCCGGGTTGGTGCCACCGCGCGCGAGGTAACTCTGATACGCCTCGGTGTTGTCCGCGGCGCGCGCCGCGGCGTACAGCGCATGGGCGGACAGCGAATTGCGCTCGAGCCAGGAGGCAAAGCCGATCAGCGCGCCGACCGCGACGCCGATCAACGGCCAGAGCCGCGTCCACAGCGGCACGCTGCGCTTCATCGGCTCCGGCGGTGAAAAGGGATTCTTGAAGCCGTTGTCGATCAACGGGTTGCGCAAGGCGAGCTCGCGCCCGCTCGAGTCGGGCCCGGCCGTCTCCAGGCGCTTGCGCAGCTCGTCGATCGACGAGGCCGCGCGCTCGAGCGCGGCGGGATCCGCCGACGTGAATTCGAAGCTCGGGCCCGCAAAATCGAGCCGCAGCCGCCCGGCTTTGTGTTCGACTTTGGTCTGTTCATTGATCGCGTGCAGGACCAAGCTCGGCGAGCGCGCGTCGATCACGCCGACCGGGAACAAATAGCAAGCGGGGCGATAGGGAACCGCGTGCAGCGTGGCGAGGCGCGCAGCCGCGCGCAGAAACGAAAGGCCCGAGCCGACAAAGAACGCCGTGTACACGCCGCCCAGCCAGAGCGGTGCGAGCGCGTGCGCGTTGTGCAGATCGCCGTAGCCCGAGCGCAGCGCAAAAATCCCACCGACGACCGCGGCGACTCCAGCCGCGCACCACGCGAGCACTCGGGGATCCCGCACCAGCGGTGCAACGGCGAGCGGCGCCGGAGTCGCCGTGCCTGCGCAGGAACCCACGAAACGCTCCTGGATCGGACGCGCCAGACTGAAGAATTCCACTCGCTCGGACACGCAGACTCGAGCCTACTCCACAGGAGTGCTCGAACGTTGGCCTTTTTTGGCTCTGAGCACGAGGTCGTGCAGCGCTTCGCGGGTCACCCCCAGGCGTTCGGCCGTGCGTTGTGCGAGCGAAGTGGTGGCAACTCCCGGCACAAAGCCATAAGTTGGTTGATGGTCAGTATCGAGTTCGACCTGCAGAAATTCGAGGCGCGGCGCGGGCCGCTCGGCCTCGAGCCTTTTGGCAAACTGCAAAAAATGAGTCGTGATGAAAGCTTGCGGCTCGAGTTCGGCGAGCAGACCCACGACCAGTTCGAATATTTCCTCGCCCTCGGAGGGGTTCGTGCCCGAACAGAGCTCGTCCAAGATAACCAGGCTGTCGGGTGAGAGCTGCTCGAACATCGTGCGAATGCGAATCAGCTCGGTGCCGAGCCGGCCCTCGCGCGCCTCGGCGCTCGGCTCTTGGCTGAGTGAGACGAACAGCCCGTGCCGAAGCGGCAAGCGTGCGCTTCGGGCGGGCACGTAACAGCCCGCCTGCGCCAGCAGCTGCGCCAGGCCGAGCGCTTGCAGCAGGCGCGTCTTTCCGCCGGAGTTCGGGCCCGTGATGATCACCATCGCTTGGCGCGATGCGCGGATCTGCGCAGGTTTCGGTGCCCGCTCTTCCAGCAGTAAAAACGGATTGTACAAATCGCTCAGCTCGCTGTCGGCGTTGGGCGCGGCCGACAGCTCCGGCAAGCACACGTCGAGACCGCGCGAGCGCGCGAGCGCGCGCAAAGCCAGATTGCCCAGGTAAAACTCGATGTCAGCCAGCAACTGGAAGAGCGTCGTCACCGTGGCCTGCACGCCGTCAAATACGCTGTTGATCAAGCGACCGACCAACTCGGCCTCACGAAAGCCGTAGCCGGAGAGCCACAGGCGCAGTTTGGTCAGAAAACGCCCGAGCGGCGTGCGGTAGAATGGGTTGGAAGCGTGCTCG
>DASYCR010000320.1:0-2767 GCA_036500095.1 Polyangiaceae bacterium | reverse complement strand
ATCGCCGAGCAGATCGTCGCGCGCATCGTGCTCTCGGCGCGCGCGCGCGAGGCCTCCCGCGCGGCGTCGGCCTCCGTCTCACGCAAGAGCGCGACCAACGGCCGGCTCACCTTGCCCGGCAAGCTCGCCGACTGTTTGTCGCACGACCGCTCGAACACCGAGCTTTTCATCGTCGAGGGGGACTCCGCCGGTGGCTCCGCCAAGCAGGGCCGGGATCGCAATACGCAAGCGATTTTGCCGCTGCGCGGCAAGGTGCTGAATACGGAGGGCCTGCCGATCAGCAAGGTCATCGAAAACAAAGAGCTCTCGGATCTGGTGACCGCGCTCGGCTGCGGGATCGGCCCCAATTTCGAGCTCGCTCGTCTCCGCTACCAGCGCGTCGTCTTGCTCGCCGACGCGGACTCCGACGGCCACCACATCACGACCCTCCTGCTGACGTTCCTTTATCGGCACTTGCCTGAGCTCATCAAGGGGCAAAAAGTGTTCGTCGCGCTGCCGCCGCTCTACCGCATCGACATCGGCAAGGACACGTACTGGGCCGCCGACGACGCGGACCGCGATCGCATCCTGAAAGAGAAACAAAAGGGCAATGCCAAGCCCGAGATCACCCGCTTCAAGGGTCTCGGCGAGATGATGGCCAAGACTTTGTGGGACACGACGTTGAACCCGCGCACGCGCCGGCTGCTGCGGGTCAGCATCGCCGACCCGCTCGAGACGGATCGCATCGTCAACGAACTGATGGGCAAGGACGCCTCCGCCCGCTTCCATTTGATCATGGATCGCGCTGACGAAGTCGGAGAGCTCGATGTATGAACGTCTACGGTTTCAGTCATGGTCCCCGGCCTGTTTGAGGGTTTTTGCCCAGCATTTTCCGGCCTAGCTTGAGACGAACCCCGGTCTGGGCTACGCGGGGCGCTCCCCGAAGGCTCATTTCGATCGTGCAACTGCTGGAAATCCTTGTCTCCTGCTGCCGCCACCGGCCGCGCCCCGTCGCCCTCTTAGCCTTCGCATTGGGCATCCTCGGCCCCGTCGGCGCTGCGGCGCAGACGCCCGCGCCACGTCCAGCCGCGCCCGCGCCGGCGCATGCTGCACCAGCAGCCGCTCCTGCTCCCGCGGCTGCTCCTGCTCCCGCGGCTGCTCCTGCTCCCCCAAGCGCGGCCGCTCCCTCTACCCCGTCTGCGGCTGCCCTGCCCGAAGCAAAAATTGAGGAGCTGCCGAGCGAACCGCCGGCGTCCGCCGCGCTGCCCGCCAGTGAGGCGGAGCTGGCGCGTGGCCTGCGCATCGAGCACATGACGGTGGGCGGCAACCGCCGGATCACTCAAGAAGACGTGCTCACATATATCCGCGAGCGCAAAGGCCAGGCGTTCGTACCGGAGACCCTGACGCAGGACGTGCGTGAGCTGTGGAACTCCGGTTTCTTCGACGACATCGAGGTCGATCTGGATCGCCACGACGAAGGCGTGGATCTGCGCTTCATCGTCCGCGAGCGCCCGACGATCTCGGCGCTCACGTTCGAGGGCAACGACGAAATCTCCAAGGACGACCTGAACGAGGGCGTCGAGCTCAAGACCAACACCATCTTGAGCCAGCCCGGCGTGCGCCGCTCGATCCAAAAGATCCGCGATATGTACGCCGAAAAGGGCTACTTTCTCGCGGAAGTCTCGAGCGAGCTCGTGCCGCAAAAGAACAACGAGGTCGAGGTCAAGTTCAAGATCAAAGAGCACGGCCAGGTCAGCGTCCGGCGCGTCACCTTCATCGGCAACGACCACGTCTCGAGCGACGAATTGCGCTCGACGATGATCACCGGCAACGCCGGCCTGTTGGCGTTCGGCTCGGGCGGTCCATTCCGCCAAGACGCCTTCGAGCGCGACGTGGCCGTGATCAGCGCGCTCTATTACGACCGCGGCTTTCTATCGGTTCAGATGAGCACGCCGCGCATCATGCTCACGCCCGATCGCAACGGCATCGAGGTGTCGCTCACGATCGACGAAGGGCCGCGCTTCCGCATTCGGCAGCTGCGCGTGTACGAGCGCGGGCCGGACGGCAAGGAAGTCGAACCGATCGACGGGCGGCGCAACCTGCGCATGATGGTGCGCGCGGAAACGGGTCAGTACTTCAACCGCGCGGAGCTGCTCGAAGATCTGCAAGCGATTCGCACGCTGTATCGCGATCACGGCTACGCCAACGTCGAAGCCAACCCGCAGACGCAGCTGGACGGCGAGACGCACGAGGTGGACGTGATCGTGCCGGTCGAGCGCGGCCCGCTCGTCCACTTCGAGCGCATCGAATTCCGCGGCAATTCCAAGACACGCGACAAAGTATTGCGCCGCGAAATGGAGGTCGCCGAGGGCGATCTATTCAGCGAGAGCAAGCTCGAGCGCTCGAAGCGGCGCATCACCGCGCTCGGCTATTTCGAGCGCGTCGACGTGTCGACCGAACAAGGCAGCGCGCCCGACCGAGTGACCGTGTACATCGAGGTCGCCGAGAAGCCGACCGGCACGTTTCAAGTCGGCGCCGGCTTCTCGAGCATCGAGAACTTCATCGCGACCGCCCAGGTTCAGCAGGCAAACTTGTTCGGCAACGGGCAGAGTTTGTCCTTGCAGGCCCAGGTGAGCAGCCTGCGCCAGCTGGTCAGCGTGCGCTTCTTCGAGCCTTATTTCCTGGACAGCTTGTTCAACAGCAGCATCGATTTGTACGACCAGCTGCGCGTGTACAACGATTTCTCGCAGTCGAGCCGCGGCGGCGCGCTCACCTTCGGCTACCCGCT
>DASYCR010000319.1:0-3706 GCA_036500095.1 Polyangiaceae bacterium | reverse complement strand
TCATCTCTTCTACCGCGCGGCGCAAGCGCTCGGCGACGAGACGCGCCGATTCCGGCCCGGCTCCGCCGACGATCGCCACGAACTCCTCGCCACCATAACGGCCGACCACGTCGCCCGGACGCAGGCCGTTCTTGAGCACGGCGGCGACCGCGACCAGCACGCGGTCACCCGCCTCGTGACCGTAGCGATCGTTGATCGACTTGAAGTGGTCCAGATCCATGAACAGCACGCCGAAGCGCTCGCGCGCGGTGCAGCGCTGGGTGACGGTCGCCTCCAACGAGCGGCGATTGAGCAAGCCCGTGAGTCCGTCGTTTTGCGCGTCTCGGCGCAAGCTGTCGCGCTCGTTGCGCAAGCGATAGAGCGCGTCATAAAAACGCTTGTTGCGGAGCTGTACGCGAATGCGCGCGCGCAGCTCGACGGGCCGCGCCGGGGTGGACATGAAATCGTCGGCGCCCGCCAAGAGACCGCGCGCAACCGCGGCTTCATCGGCTTCCTCGGCCAAGATGATGACCGGGAAATGCCGGCGCGGATCGCTCGCGCGCAGATCCCCGCACAGCTTGAGCCCGCTCGCGCTCGGTAGCTCCGCCGCGAGCAGGATCAGATCCGGCTCGTACTCGGCGATCAGCCGGAGCAGCTCGTCGCCGTCAGTCAGGTATACGGATTCGTAGCCCTCGGCGTCGAGCAACTCTTTGAGGGCCAGACGGCGCTCCTCGCTCGACTCGACGACCAAGACGCGGTCGGACCGTTCGGCGATCGGTGGATTCATCGACGAGCGGAGCAGATCGGAGCTCGGGTAGGGCGGCATTGAGAAAGGTGGTTTCCCTCGCGTCTTCTCAAAACGGATCATTTCGCCGGGTCCTAAGCCCGGGCGGCTCCGAATGACCCGAGCGGACGGGGTCACGGGCCGTTCGCCGGGATTTATTTGGGCGCGACGTAGTCGGGGGGCCTGCTGGCGCCCTCGCCCCAGAAAAACTTTTCGAGCTCGGTCATCCAGACGCGTTGACCGCTCTCACTGGTCACGTCCAGCCGGTATTCGTTGATGATCATTTTGGAGTGCTCGAGCCACTGCCGCCAAGCTTGCTTGGAGACGGAGTCAAACACTTTCTGGCCGAGCTCACCCTTGAAGGGCGGCTTCTCGAGCCCCTCTGCTTCGTGGCCGAGCTTGATGCATTGAACGGTTCGCGACATGGGTGGCGGAATCTTGCCGCTCAGGGCGCGGGCGTCAACTGATAGGGTTGTTCGACGACGATCGTGTAGGGCTCGGCGCCGCGGAAGATGCGACCGCTGATTTCGCTCGCGTGATGAGTGCGAGCCGCGACGACCACCCCGACAACTGCCGCCGCGGACAGCGCCGGCGTGCCGGCTGCGTCGGTCAGCACGTCCCCGTCCCGCACGCCCAAACCGAGCGCGCTCACGCCGCGCAGCTGCAAACCCGCGGGCCGCACGCCGTTGGCCGGGACCGGAGTCGCGTGCGGCAGGGCGCGGCGTTCGGCCAAAGCGAGCACGCGCGCGGCCGAGACGCGCACGTCGGCGACTTGCTTAGAGCGGCGCGCGTGGCGACCCGCGCGCTTGGCCGGCAGCCCGTCATCGACCGGCGCTTCGAGCGGGAACGCGATGTCACTGAACAGCTCGAGCGGCTCGTCTTCCGGCTGGGTGCTGGGCGCGAGCGGCGCTGCGAGCGCGGCAAGCTCGGCGCCCACTCGGCTAGCCGCTTGGTCCGATAGCACGTGCAAGCGCCAGCTGAGCGCCGCGAACGGCAGCGCGAGAGCCAACCACGCGGCGTGCGTTCCGAGTTTGGGTGTGAGCAACATGACCGCTACGAACGCTGGCGCCAGTGGCCGGCAAAGGTCTTGCCCACCTCGTCACAGGTAGGATCGGTGACAATCAGCTCCGGGCGCGCCTCTCGACAATACACGATCGTATTTTGGCGGAAGGTACGGCCAATCGTGATCGCTTCGTCTCTTTCGATGCCGTGCACGAGCCAGGAGGGTTCACGCCAAACGCCCTCGGGCTCCTCGTCGTAACCGACGCAGTGTTCGACGCGGTAGCAGCCGAGCACCAACAAATCCCGCAGCACTTGCTGGCGCGTGTCGTTGACTCGCCGAGGCAGCAGCATCGAACGCGGGTTGTACGCGGTCAAAAGCGCGAACTTCGAACGCAGGAGCAGCGGCAGCGCGCCCGAATCCTTCACGATTTCGCCGTCGATGCTTACGCGCAGCACGCTCGTGTCGTTCGGCAGCTCGTAAACCGTCGCGAAATAGGAGCGGAGCAGGTTCTGATCCAAGGTGCATCGTTTTCTAGTATTTTTTGGGTTTCCCTGCCACTCGCGCGAGAGCGCATGCTGCTCCGTTGAAACACTCCGTTCGGACCGCAGTTGTCGAACCGCTCGGTGAAAGGTCTCCGGGCGATGCCGGGTCCCCACTCGGCCGCGAGCCCATTTGCACCCGCTCAACCCTGAGCACCGGCCGATACAAAACTGGTGCACGCGAGTGTCGCGGGGCAACCCACCCTCACGCTCTGCCCCACTCTCACGCTCTACCGCTAGCCCTTCCCTTACCGTCTCCGTCCCTTCAACAGACCAAGCATCCAGCGAAACTAGCAGCCGAGCTCAGCGCTTGAAGCGGTAGCCGACGCCGCGCACCGTGAGTAGATGCGTCGGATCGCTGGGATCCGGCTCGAGCTTGCTGCGCAGTTGCAGCAAAAAGTTGTCGATGGTGCGCAGCGTACCGTGGTGCCCCTCGCCCCAAACGCGCTCCAGAATTTCTTCGCGCGTGAGCACGCTGCCCGCGGCCTCCACCAGGCACCAGAGCACGTCGAACTCCGTCGCGGTCAGCTCGACGTGTTCACCCTCTCGGTCGACCTGGCGTGTGCGCGAGTCGATCACGAGCAAGCCCGCACGCACAACCTGCTCGGGGCCCTTGCGCGCGATGCCGTCGCGGCGCAGCACGGCCTTCACGCGCGCCAGGAGCTCGGCCAAGCTAAAAGGCTTGGTGATGTAGTCCTCGGCGCCGAGCTCGAGGCCCATCACTTTGTCCATCTCCGCGCCGCGCGCGCTCAGCATGATCACCGGCACGTGGTTGTCTTCGGCGCGGATTGAGCGCACGACCTCGAAGCCGTTCATCTTCGGTAACATCACGTCCAGGATCATCAAGTCGAACTCGCCGCCGCGCGCGCGCGCCAGGCCTTCTTCGCCGTCGAGCGCGACGCCCACGGCGTAGCCCTCGGCCTCCAGATTCATCTGCAAGCCCAGCGTGATGCTCTCGTCGTCCTCCACCACCAAAATGCGGCGTTTGTTGGTAGTCATCAGCCGATTAGCTCCGCGTCATCGGCAACACCAAGCTGAACGCGCTGCCCTTGCCGGGTTGGCTCACGAGCTCGACGCGCCCGCCGTGCGCTTTCATCACGTGCTTGACGATGGCAAGTCCGAGCCCGGACCCCTCGCGCTCGCGCGAAAGCCGATCGTCGACGCGGTAAAATTTCCAGAAAATGCGCTTGTGTTCGTCGACCGGAATGCCGACGCCGTTGTCCTTCACCGTGACGCGCGCGTGCTTTTCGTCGGCGCTGGTGGAGACGGTGATCTTGGCCGGGTCGCCGCCGTATTTATAGGCGTTGGTGAGCAGGTTGAGTAGCGCGTCCGAGACCGCGCCGCGATCGGCGTTCACCAGCAGCGACGCGGACGGCAGCTCCACCTGTAGATCGACGCTGC
>DASYCR010000318.1:0-1587 GCA_036500095.1 Polyangiaceae bacterium | reverse complement strand
GGTAGTCCTCGCCTGCTTGGCTCGTGGATAGCGAGTCGAGCGTGGGCAGCGCGCTCAGCTGGCGCACGCGCGCGGCGAGCTCCGCGAGGCTTGGCGGCATGCCGGGCAGCGCGCTGGCGACGAACGCGAGCCCTTCCGCCTCGCAGCGGTCGAGCTCTGCTTGGCCGAGCCCGAGCAAGAAATCGCTCCAGCCGCGCGCGCTGCACCATGCTGGCGTCGTTGCTTCGTGGACGCGCTCGGCGACGATATCGAGCGCGGGTTGCAGCGTGGCCCACACGCGCTCAGCGGCCAGCGCTATGTCGAAATCCATTCAGCTGCGGCTCGGTACGGCGTGATCGATCATGGGGCGCATCGCGGCAGGCCGCGCGAACGTAGCATCGAAATGGGCCGTTCGTTCAAGGGGCGAGCGGTGTAGTAGGCTCCGCGATCCATGTCGTCGCGTCGGATTTTCGTGTTTTCGAGCGTGCTGAGCCTTGCGGGTATCGCCCTGCTCGGTCGGCTCTGGTACCCCGCGCTGTGGGCGTTGCTCGTGGTCGCGCCGCTGGTGCTCCTCGGCCTGTACGATCTGCTGCAGACGCAGCACACGATCCGCCGGAATTTCCCGTTACTGGGCCGTTTTCGTTACCTGTTCGAGGCGGTGCGCCCGGAGATCCAACAGTACTTCGTGGAGAGCAACAGCTCGGGGCGCCCGTTCAGCCGTGAGCTGCGCTCGCTGGTGTATCGGCGAGCGAAGAACGTGACGGACACGCTGCCGTTCGGCACGGAGTACGACGTGTACGCCATCGGTTATCAATGGATGAATCACTCGCTGTGTGCGCTCGATCCGATCGAGCTGCCGCCGCGCGTGCGCATCGGCGGTCCGAGTTGCCTGCAGCCGTACGACGCGGCGGTGCTCAACGTGTCGGCGATGAGCTACGGCGCGCTCAGCCGGAATGCCATCTCGGCTTTGAACCGCGGCGCGAAGCTCGGCGGCTTCTATCACAACACCGGCGAGGGCGGCTTGTCGCCGTATCACCTCGAAGGCGGCGGTGATCTTTGCTGGCAGGTCGGCACGGGTTACTTCGGTTGTCGCGACGACGAGGGCGGCTTCGAGCCCGCGCTGTTCGCGGAAAAGGCAAAAAATCCTCAGATCAAGCTGATCGAGATCAAGCTCAGCCAAGGCGCGAAGCCCGGCCACGGCGGCATTTTGCCGGCGAAAAAGGTGACGCTCGAGATTGCCAAGATCCGGCACGTGCCGATGGGCGAGGACGTGATCTCTCCGCCCACACACCGCACGTTTTCGACGCCGATTGGTTTGTGCGAGTTCATCGGGCGCCTGCGTGAGCTGTCGCTGGGCAAGCCGATTGGCTTCAAATTGTGTCTCGGCAAGCGACGCGAGTTTCTCGCCATCTGCAAAGCCATGGTCGAGTCGGGCATCTATCCCGACTTCATCACCGTCGACGGCGGCGAAGGGGGCACGGGAGCCGCGCCGCTCGAGTTCTCGAACGTGCTGGGCACCCCGCTCGATGAAGCGCTCGTGTTCGTGCACAACGCGCTCGTCGGCGTGGGCTTGCGCCAGCACATTCGCGTGATCTGCAGCGGACGCGT
>DASYCR010000317.1:0-2803 GCA_036500095.1 Polyangiaceae bacterium | reverse complement strand
GCCATCGTTGCCTGGAGCGCGCTCGTAGGTTCGCCCTGGAGCGACGAGGCTCTGCAGCGTTTGGAAACCCTGTACAGCGAGGCGGGGGACGAGACCGGGCTATCGGAGGTGATGTTCCACCGCGCGGAGCGCAGCAAGGATCCAGTCGAGGCGCGTCGATTGTCCTACCAAGCAGCGGAGCTGCGCGCCGCGCGGACGCGCGACCCGGAGTCGGCTTTGGCCGGTTGGCAGCGAATCATCGAGCGTTATGGGCCGTCGCGCGAAGTCCACGAGCGCATCGTGCCTCTGCTCGAGCAAGCTCAACGCTACGCGGAGCTCGCGAACGTGCTCAGCGGCGAGGCGAGCCTGCTCGAGGGCAGCGAAAAAGTTCAGGTGCTGCTCAAGCTGGGGCAACTGCGTCAGCTCCATTTGTCCGATCCGCAGGGCGCGCTCGACGCATTTGCCGAGGCGCTGGCGCTAGATGAGCACGACCGCGGTGCCCGCGCGGCGATCGAGAAGCTCTTGTTGGCCGGCTCAGCGCGGCTGGCCGCCGCGGCGGTTCTCGAACCCGTTTTTCGTCGAGAAGAAGGCAGCACCGGCATCCTACGCATCCTCGATGTGCGAGGAGAACTCGCGCCGGAGGTCGATGAACGGCTGGCAGCGTTGGACGAGGCACGCGCGCTGAGCGAGACCGCGCTCGCCGATCCGGATCGCGCGCTCGCCGTGGCGGGCCGTGCGCTCGGGCTCGCCGTGAGAGAGCGGCCGGACCAGCTTTTCGAGCGCCTGGAGCAAATCCAGCGCTTGGCGAACGTGGGCGGAAATCCCGCGCGCCGCGCGGAAATCCTGTGTGACGCGCTGGGCTCGAGCGTGATTGATTCACCGCCCTTGCTGGAGCTCGCCAAGCTCGCCGGCGACGCGCTGGCGGCGGCGGGCGAGGTCGGCCGAGCGATTGAGGTGTTTCGCGCGGCCTTGGTCTACGACTCGAGCTCGCGCGATCTGATTCAGCGCGTCGACGATCTGCTCACGCAGCAAGGCGCGCCCGAGGAGCGGCTGAATCTCTACCTGAGCGCCCTCCAAAACGAACCGGAGCAAGCGCGGCGGCGCGAACTCCTGCACGCGCTCGCCAACCTGCAGCGCCGGGAATTGCGCGATCCGGCTGCAGCGCTCGAGACCTGGCGGGTGGCGACCGAAGAGGATCCGCGAGATATCGTCGCTCATCAAAACCTGGTCGAAGCTCTGCTCGAAGCGCACGATCACGTCGCCGCGCATGCGGAGCTCGAGCGTGTTTTGCCGCACTTGGACGGAGAGCGACGGAGCCTCACCTTGCTGCGCTTGGCCGAAATCGCGGCCCTGCAGGGCAACAAGGCGCGCTCACTCGAGCACTACCGCGGCCTGGTAGAGGGCTCGGATCTGTCGGACGACGTGCTCGAAACCATCGAGCAGTTGGCGCGGGAACTCGCGGACGGAAAGACGGTCCTGGCCGTCCTCGAGCGGCGCCTGGCGCACCCGACCGACCCGAATCGGCGCGCGGGGCTCTTGGAGCGACAGGGCAACGCTTATGCCTGGTTGCTCGAGGACGCTGCGAATGCCTCCCGCTGTTGGCTCGACGGCGCGCGGCTCAGTGAGGGCATCCCGGATGGAGCCGAGCGCGCGCGGCGCTTGTACGCGCGGGTGCTGGACGTCGACGCTGACAATCGCGAGGCTGCAGAAAGGTTGGTCGAGCTCGGCGCGGTGGCGGGAGATTTCGAGACCGTGCGGGTCGCGTTCGAGGTCCTTGCGCGCACCGCTGACGAGCGTGAGCTCGTACTCTTGCTGCTCGGCCTCGAGGAGCAAGCCGTACAAAGCGGGCACATTTCGAGTTTCGTCGCGTTGATCGATTTGGCGCTCCCACGCTCCATGCAAGCGTCTCGCGCGCACCACGTGCGGCTCGCCAAAGCCAGGGCGCTGGCGACCGACCCCGCCTCGGCTGACCAAGCAGCTGCCTTGTTTCGAGTATTGCTCGACGCGTCGGGCGATGACGTCTCTCCGGACGTCGAGGCGTTCGAGGCATTTCTGAGCCGCGCCGAACGCACGCCGGCGCGCGTCGCCGATCAGCGCTGGATCTTCGGCTTTCGCCTGGCTCGCTCGGGCGATCCGGCGACCGTGCTCTTGCAATGGGCAGCCGCCGAGGAATCACTGTTCGGCGATCTGACCGCGGCGATCGAGATCTACCGCACCGCTCTCGAGCGCGATCCGGATCGCGTCGAGGCGCTTAGCGAGCTGGCACGTCTGCAGGCGCTGTCCGGTGATGCCAAAGCCGCGTACACGACGCTCGAAGTGCTCGCCGCGCGGAGCGAACCCGAGGCGCGCGCGGCCGTCGACGTGCGACGCGCGCTCTTGCTGAGCGGCCCTTTGCAGCGTCCGAAGGCGGCGCTCGAACTCGTGCAGCCGATGCTGCGCGTCAATCCGGGCGATCCCGAGGCGTTACGCGTTGTCCACCACGCGTTGGCCGTGCCCGAAGCGCGCGCCCAGGCCGCGGCCATTCTGGAGGGGATCGCCGAGAGCTCCACGGATCCAGCGGCGCGCGCGGACGTGATCGAGGCGCTGCTGGCCGTGTCGGACGACGCGCCCGAGCTGACGGCTGCGCGTAGTCGTTGGCTGATGCAGCTGCTCGAAACCAAATCGGAAGCGCCCGAGGAGGCGCTGCAGCTCGCTTTGCGCGGCGCGGAGGCGGCTCCCGGCGAAGAAGAGCTGTGGAACTTCGCCGAGCAGATGGCTCGCCGGCTCGACCAGCCAGCGCCGGTCGCGGAAGCCTATGCGCGCGCGATCGATCGCGACCTCAGCG
>DASYCR010000316.1:0-4014 GCA_036500095.1 Polyangiaceae bacterium | reverse complement strand
CGGGCGGCACCGGCTTCGGTGGCGCGGGCAACGGTGGCTTCGCCGGCCGTGACCTGGGCGGTGCCGGTGCTGCGCCGACTCAGTGCGGACTAGGTCCGTGTCCAGAAGCCGGCGCCGAATGTCCTCCCGGCACTCAACTCTGTTCTGCCTGCGACACCGTTCAAGATTGTCCGAGCCAGGAAGTGCCGTTCTGCGATCCCGTGTCTCGCTTGTGCGTGGCTTGTTTGGAAGACACGGATTGCGGAGCGACGTTCAAATGCAATCGCATCACCAAGCGTTGTGACCGCGCGTGCCAAGACGGAGCGGACTGCCCGCCGCAGCACCCGCTCTGTGACCCGACGCAAGGCGTGTGCGTCGACTGCACGGGCGATCCGCACTGTCGAGCGCAACCCTCGAAGCCTTATTGCTGGGTCGGTCAGTGCGTCGAGTGCTACGATAACGCGGGCTGTTCGCCGGCGGCAATCTGCGTCGCATTCGAGTGTCAGCGACACTGACGCGTCGGTTTCAACGCACGCGGACGCGCAAACCCAAGCCTGCGGTGTACCGTAAGCTTGGGGCTTCTCCGAGCGTGCCGTCGGCTATGCGCAAGTAGGTCGCGCCGGACAGCGCGGCAACCCGTACGTCGGCCGTCAGGCAGATGCTCGAGGTCAAACCTACGCTTCCACGCAGGGCGCCCTCAGCGCCAAACAGCCAGCGGCCGGCGGTGTCCGAGCGACCGTCAAATGCTTGCGCGCTGACGTCGAAGCGCTCCAAAAACGCCTGCCCCGAAAGCTCTAGACCGCTCTGACCGAGCTCGCCCATGACGCTCGACGAAGCTCCGAGCGAGACGTCTACCCAACGCGCGGTCCTGAGTTCACCGCGTTCGGCAACGAGCGCAGTCAAGCTCGCGCCACCCACGAGATAGAGCGGCATCTTGGGCAACGGCACGTCGAGGGCAACGGCGCCACCGGCGCGGAGTGGGCTCGCGACGAGGCCGCGGCCGAGCAGCAGCGTTGCATCGACGTACTGCCCGCGTTCCTTGGTGGGCGTACTCAGGCTCTCCTTGGTGTCGGCGACGCTCGCCGCTGGCGGACCTGCCGTCGGAACGGGAGCGGCAGCGCGCGCGGGCTCGGCAGAGGCTACAGAAGGCGCCGCCGAGCTCGCGGCGCCGCTCGGCGTCGGGGCCACCGGAGCATCCGTGGCCGGCGCGCTACTTTGCTCACTCTCGGCGAGCGTTCCAATCGCAAAGCCAATCGTTCGCCAGCGCTCACTACTGTCGTCGTTCGCAAGAAACGCAAATTCACTCGTGCGCCACACGTCGTGCTCGCCGTGACGCACGCCGACTTCGACGCGCACGTTGTCCGCGGTCTGAAAAGTCACGATGGCAACAGCGGCGGGGACCTCGTCGTGCGCGTCCTTGGCGAGCAGGCAGCGCGCACCGAGCGCGGCCCGGGTGCAAGCGGCGGTCAGCACCGCGAGCCCCGTCTCCGACGGAGACGGCAGCGAAACTTCGATGACGATCGGCGCGCCCGGCAAGGTCTAACGATCCAACGCGCCGGGTTCGATCAGCGACAGTTCTCCGCCGGGGGCGGAGAGTTCGAACAGCTCCCCGCGCCGATCGGTCAGACCAAACCGGACGAGCCCGTCCGCTCGCAGCAACGCGAACGGCTGCGACGGCTTTGGCACTTCTTCGCTTGCCGGCACGACCATCACCATCACGGGCTGGCTCTCCGCGGGCGACGCCATGCGCGACGTACACGCCGAGGCAACCGCGCCGCTGCGGTCCGTTTCTGCAGCACGCTCAAGGGCCAATGTGTCGGCCCCGCCCGCGCGCGGCACATCTCGCAACAGCATGGCCGCGGCTTCCCGCACCAAGTCCGAACGATCATGAGCCAACAGGCCGAGTTCCTGCCCATCCGCGCAACGCGCCCCGACGTGACGGAGCGCGCGTAGCGCGGCCATGCGAGCGAGCGAGCGAGCATCTTTGAGAAGCGGGCAGATATCGTTGACGACCGGCACGGCGTGTCGCTTGGCCACGCGCGCCAATGCTTGCGCCGCATTGGCCACCACCATCGGCGCAGAATCACCCAGACGAGCGCGCAGCAACGGCAGGTCATCGGCGGTGCCCACCTCACCGACTGCCCAGGCGGCATTCGCGCGCACGCGACGCTCCGCGTCGCTCAGCAACTCGGTCCAGACAGCTCGAGCTTCAGGATGGGCCGCGAGCGCTTCGGCGAACTTGGCGCGATCGGCGCCGGCTCGAGCGTGGCCGAGGCGCTTGTCCAAGCGCTCGACGGCCGCTGAACCCGGCATGCGGCCGAGCGCCTCGATCCATGCATCCCGTTCGCCGTCTCGGCTCTGGGCGATGAGGGCGTCCACGCGCGCGGCGGCGGCCGGATCGGAAACACGTGCGAGGATGCCGCCCACGGCGAGGGCGAGCACACTCCGCGCTTCGAGCGGGGCGCGCTCAACGCGATCGAGCACGGCGCTCGCTCGACCCACGCCCGAGCGGTTGAGCGCGAGCGCCGCCGCCATGCGCACGCTCGCGGATTCGTCGTCCAGCGCCGCCAGCAATGGCTCGGCCTGATTCGCCTCGCCCAGCGAGCCCAGTGCCTCGATGGCACGTACGCGGAGTCCAATATCGTCGCTCTTGCGCGCAAACGGCAAGAGCGCGGTGACCGCGCGCGGGGAACCCGAGCGGCCCAAAAGCTCGAGCAATGCGCGCTGGCTCGAGCGATCGCCGCGCGTCGCGGCGAGGGCACGCGTCAGTGGCTCGACGGCGCGGCCGTCGGGGTGCGCTGGATCGAGCAGGGCTCGCGTGGCGTCGAGCGCGGCGCGGCGCACGAGCACGTCGGGGTCCATCAAGTACTCGAGCACGCTCGGCAGCGCGGCGCGGTTGGCCAGCGTCGCCAGAGCCGGCAACGCGGCGAGCGAATGAATGCTGCCTCGCCGCAGCGCGTCGACGATCGCGCTCTCGCCGTTCGGATCCAGGGTGGCGGCCAGCGCGAGCGCGCAGCCGTCTGCGTGGCTCGGGTTGGACTCGGCCAGCAAACAGCCGCTGAGCTCGGGCACCGCCCGACTACCGGTGCTGCCCAGCACGTCCACCACCGGTTCTCGCTCCCGCCCCGGCTCGTCGAACGCCAATTCGACGCGCAGCGCGTGCAGCGCTTCCGGACTCTGGATCTTGGCCAGCGCCTCGAGCACGGCCGAACGCACTCGCGGGCTTGGATCTTCGACGAGCAGCGCGGCGATGGTGGCGACGCCGTGCGGATCCCGGATACGTCCCAGCGCGCGCAAGACCGCGACCCGTACCGTCTCGTCCGGATCACGCAGCTTGAGCAGCAGGGCGCTCGTGGCGCGCGGATCGCCGAGTTCTCCGAGCGCGTCGGCCACCGCGCTACGCACGATCGGTCGCGAGTCTTCGATCTTGCCGATCAACGGAACAACGCCGCGCGCATCGGCGAGCTCGCCGAGCGCGTGAGCCGCGTCGCGGCGAACCTCAGGCACGCTGTCGTCCAGGTGTCCGAGCAGGGCGATCACTGCATCCGGCGCGTGAGACTTGCCCAATGCGACCGCTGCGGCGCCGCGCACCGCCGGGTCTGCGTCGGCAAGCGAGCGTGACAGCGGACCGACGGCTCGAGCGCTGGGACTCTCTGCCAGCGCCTCGGCGGCAGCTTCCCGCAAGCGGCGCTCGCCGTCCGTCAGCCAGGGCAACACGCGCTCGCCGACGTCTGGGACGCCGAGCGCGAGACTCGCGTCGAGTGCGAGTAAACGGACGTCCACGTCGGCATCGTCGAGCGCAGCGCTCGCCAGGCGCTTGCCGGCGCTCTCGGGCAGAGTGCGCAATGCCTCGGCCGCGCGACGACGGAGTGTGACGTCGTGAGACACCAAATCTTTCGCGACCTGCTCGACTGCGCTCGGCCAAATCACCGCACGAGCCGAAGCGCTTTCGGACAGGATCAAAGCGAGCAGGACCACAGCCAATCGCCGCACGAGCTGATCCTACTACGAGCGCCCTGTCAGGCCACGGGCGGT
>DASYCR010000315.1:0-8988 GCA_036500095.1 Polyangiaceae bacterium | reverse complement strand
CATGCGCGCCTTCAACGATCTATTCGAGGATGCTCGCGCAGAAAGCGAACATTGCCTCCTGCGGGATCCGCAGATTACGCTAGCGCCCACTACTCAAGTCATCGAGGCTGCCGCCAGCACGAGTGGCAACGTCCCCGCGGTTCGAGGGGACCATCTCTCGTACGCTTGTTTTGGTATTGACCTCGCTCTGGTGGGCGCTGGAACGAATTGTTTGTACGGCGCGGTATTGATAGGGGAGGCCTGTTCAGCAGCAGGGCCGGCCGTCGGGGCCGGATGTGGGATCGTCGCAGGAGGCGCCTGCTTCTTTGCCTGGTACGAAGGCACCGCCAGCGCGAACTCAGGCGAACAATGCTGCGGCCACAAATGCAGTAGCGGGATTGCCATCGATCCTATCTGCTGTGGCCGCCAAGAGTCCTGCTCAGGCTCGCCGTTCGTTCCAAACGCATGTTGCGTCCCCGGAACTTCACCTTGCAATGGGGAGTGCTGCTCAGCGGGCAGCACCTGCTCCGGCACGTGCGGGTGCTGCGCCGCCGGTAGCACCTGCTTCGCTGGCGTATGCTGCAAGGCCGCGGCCCAATGCGGCAGCGTCTGTTGCGGCAATGGCTCAGACTCCAGCATCGACAACGGCATCTGTCTCAGCCCCGCAACAGGTACTTGCTGCGGCGGGCTCGGCACGGAAGTGTGCAACGATCATTGCTGCAACAAGGAGACGGAAACCTGCGAGAAGTTCGCGGATGGAACGGGGGTATGTCTACCCAAGGAAGGCCCTACTCCACAGTGCGACCCGATAATCCTCGCCACCGGGGAGAATACCCCCTGCCCAAACGGAAACGCCGACTGTGACGTGGCGACAGTTGACATCGCTTCGCCTTTGATTTGTGAGACCCACACCAACAACCTAGGTTCTGCATCTTGCTGCGCCCTCCAGCCAAAGTAAGCTAGCGCCATGCTTTCCAAGACCGCGATTCTCATCGGCGTCGCTTGCCTATTTGCCAACGCGGCCTGCGGTAGCGACACCAACGTCTCAGGCAACCAAGTGGGCGGCTCAACGGGCACAAGCGGTTCAGGCACAAACGGCGGAACCGCTGGGGCCGCCGGGCTCGGTGGAGAAGCCGGGGCGAGTAGCGCCGACTGTTTCACGGAGCGCCCGCAAGCGTCTCGGATCGCATTGGGCGTCACAACGGGCTGCGCGATCGCAGCTGGCAATGCTCTGCGCTGTTGGGGCATGCCGTCCTTGACAGGGAGTAGCCCGCTGCCTCCTTACCTGGAAGTTGGAGGGTTCAATGACGAGTACGCTGGCGTCACGACAGACCACAAGGTGATCGGATTTGGGGCGCCGCCATCCCCCGGGGGTTTGGCGCCCGTTGGGTCATTCGATCAAGGTGTGATGAGCGGCGAGACCTTGTGCGCGCTCAGCACTTGCGGCGATGTTCAGTGCTCACCAGCGGACAGTTTTGGCGTATCAACGCCGCCTGCATTCAAGTTCCGACAGATAGCCATCAGTGAGCGGCACGCCTGTGGCATCAAGGATGACCAGACGATTGCATGCTGGGGAGACAATACGTACGGGCAAGCGGTGGGCCCGAGCGGCACGTTCACGATGGTGGCCTGTGGCAACGCGCATACTTGCGCCATCTCGACCACTGGAAGCATGGCCTGTTGGGGTAACGGCTCGGTCGCCGGGGATGGCGGTTACGGCCAGGCAACGCCTCCGAGCGGCTCGTTCAAGTATGTAGCCGCCGGCTTCTTTCATACGTGCGGCATCCTCGACGATGACACGGTTCAATGCTGGGGAGCCGGCACCGTCGACACCTGCGCGACCGACAACAATTGCGGCCAGTCGATGCCGCCAACCGGGACATTCCTGCAAATCGCCGCTGGCTTCACGAATAGCTGTGGAGTGAAAACCGACGGCACGCTCACCTGCTGGGGATCGAACACCGGCGGCCGCTCGACTCCACCCGCAGATTTCATGTGGTGAGAGCCACAGATTTTTTTGGGGTCCCCACGTACCGAGCAACGCGTCGAGGCAACGACGAGGCCGAGACCGAACGCGCACTTCCGCTGATCGCCGTACGCATTGGCGTCACGGACGCACCAACCCCCCAATTCTCTCTCGGTCTTCGCGCCTTCGCGCCTTCGCGGTCAATCTCCTCAGGGGAACGTGCTAGTGCCGCCCCATGCGCGTGATTCTTTTCGGTGCGACCGGCATGGTGGGTCAAGGCGTGTTGCGTGAGTGCTTGCTCGACCCGGGCGTCGAACAGGTGCTGGCAATCGGTCGCAAACCGACCGGGCAAACGCATGAAAAGCTGCGCGAGCTCACGTTGCCGGATCTGACGGACTACTCGGCGGTGGCCGACGAGCTGACGGGTTACGACGCGTGCTTCTTTTGTCTCGGCGTTACCTCGGCCGGCACGACGGAGGCCGACTATCGGCGGATCACGAAGGACATCGCCGTCGCGGCCGCCCAGGCGTTCGTCGGCAAGAACCCGAATATGACGTTCATCTTCGTGTCGGGCACCGGCGCGGATTCGACGGGCACGAGTCGTACGATGTGGGCGCGCGTGAAGGGCGAGGCCGAGAACGCGATTTTGGGCATGCCGTTCAAGGGCAAGTACGTGTTTCGCCCGGCGTTCATTCGCCCCTTGCATGGCATCAAGTCGCGCACGGCCATCTATCGTTTCTTGTACGCGCTCGCCTGGCCGCTCGTGCCGGTTATCGCGCGGCTCTTTCCGGGCAAGGTCACGACCACCGAACGCGTCGGGCGCGCCATGCTCAATGTCGCGCGGAGCGGCTACTCGAAGCCGATTCTGGAGAGCGCGGACATGGACGCGGCTGCGGATCCACCGGCCCGCTGATCAAACCCTCACACGGATAGAGCCCGGGCCCCCTCTAAATATCCAAGGATGCCGGAAAGTCCATGGTCAAATCTCTCGCTCGGCGCCCCGCTCGAACAATCGCATCCTAGCCAAAGGCCGGTGACAGTACGTTCACCATGGCGTCACAGCTCACAACACCCTCCGAGCCGAGAGCGCCGCGCGCGTCGCGAATGAGCTCGGCGCCCTCGTCGCCACCGAGGATTTCACCCAGACGGGTGCGAGCGGCGGCGGCGTACAGGCGCATGTCTTGTCGTTCGAATTCGCTCACGCAATGGCCGAGCCGGGTGCGCGCTCGCTCGCGAGCGCCATTTTCGTACTCGACCGCGGACAACAAGAGCCCGCCGAGCGGCTTGGTGAGCGCGAGCGGCTCGCGTGCGAGCTTGTGCGCCGCGCGCTCGGCCTCCAAGAACAGCTGCCGTGCGTCGCTCGGGCGGCCGCGCCGCTTGAGCGCGTGTGCCTCGGCGAGCGCGGACATGCCGCGCAAGTGCCAGAGCTGAACCCGCAAAATGCCGATACGCAGGAACTGCGCCGCGGCAAAGCTACGCCATTGGCGGAGAAAGTGCGCCCAGAACGGCTCGGTTTCACCCGTGTAGAGCGCGAGGTGCGCCTCGCCCACGAGCATCCAGCCGTGCGGCAGCTGCACGCCGGGGGCGGTCCACTCCGCGCGCGCCGTGCGCAGCTGCTCGCGCGCCTCGTCGACGCGGTTGCGCGCGAGCCACGCGCTGTTGCTATAGCTCGTCCGAAAATAGGTGGAGGCGTACAGGTTGCCCCTGGCCTCGGCTTCCGCGAGCAGCGGCGGCACCAGGGCCGTGAGCGTAGCCAGGCGGCCGAGATGAAACAGCGAGGCGATCACGAAACGCTGCGCCGTGACGGTTTCCCAGACCGTGCCTGAATAGCGACTCAACGTGCTCACGCCCGCCTGACACTCGACGATCGCTTCAGCGAAGCGGCCGTTGAGGTACGCCGCGACGCCGCGGCTCACGCGCACGAGCGCCGCGGCGGCCGGGTCGTCGACGCGTCGCACGAGCTCCTGGGACAAATTCAAAAGCGCGCGCGTGCGGCGCTCGGCACCGAGCCCCGGCGTGGACGCATAAGAAATCTCGAGGGTGAAGGCGCGCAGCAAACGGCGCGGCTCGCCTGCCCTGAGCGCGAGCAGCAAGTGATCGTTCTGAAAATCCGCGCCGCGCATGAAATCCACGACGCCGAGCGAGCAGGCAATGCTCCAGGAGGCGTCCACACGCGCCAGCTCTTTTTGCGAGATATCCGCCTCTTTTTTGAGACGGAAGCGCAGGCCGCGCAGCCTCACCAAAAGGCGCCCGAGCAGAATCGAGAACAGCACTCGAAAGCCGGTGCGCGTGGCGCGCATCTTGAGCGCGCTGAGCACCAGGCCGATCACGCCGAGCCCGCGCTCGAGGTGGCCTGCCAGCAAGAGCTGCTCGGCGGCGCGCCGTCTGAGTTCGATCGCGGTATCGCGCGGGTGGCTTTCGGCGGCCACCAAGTACTGATCCGCAGCGGCGGCGCCCTGGCCGGCATATGCGAGCGCCTCCGCTTGCCGGACCTGCAGCGCGCCGAGCGCGCCGGCGTCCAGCTGCGCGAACTGCGCGCCACGTTGATAGAGCTCGGCGGCGTGACCAAACGCGAGCGCCTCGAAGGCAGCGTGGCCGGCCGCGATCCAATAGTGCCCCGCTTGCGCCGACTCACCCGCGGCGTGAAAGTGCGTGGCGAGCACCTCCGGATTCACGCGCGGTTCGGCTTCCAGCGCGCGGCCGAGCGCGCGGTGATGCTCACGACGGCTGTCGTCCGACAAGCTCTGCACGACGATCTCGCGGATGCGATCGTGGTGCACGTCGATCAAGCTTTCGTCCCCGGCGTCGTGCGTGCGCGCCAGCCGATTGACGCGCAACACGTCCAGAGCGCGCTCGGTCTGATTCGCGGTCAAGCTGCGAGTGCGGCGCGCCACGGCCCGCGACAAGGGCACGCTGGCGACGGCCGTCGCTTCCAGCAGGCCCTGCGCGTCGCGCGGCAGAGCGCGCACGCGCTGGCGCACGATTTCTCCGAGCGTGTGCGGCTCGTCCGCGTGCGACGCGCCCTCGGCCGTGCCGCGTGAATGCACGAGCTCGGCGATGAACAACGGGTGGCCGCCGGCTTCGCGCGCGATCTCGCGCGCCGCGACGCTAGCCTCTGGCTCGGGCAGGCCGAGCAAATCGCGCGCGAGTGCTTCGGCGTCACCGTCGCTCAGCGGCGCGAGGTTGATCACGGTCGGGTCCGGCAGCGCGCCGCGCGCGCTCGCTCCGTACAGCGCCTCGATCGTCGCGCCGCGCTGGCCGCCCGCGGTGCGGTAGCTGCCGACGAACAGAAGCGGCACGGGCTTGGGTCCAGTGAGCAGCGGCTCCAGGAGCACCGCGCTGTGCACGTCGCTCCACTGCAAATCGTCGATCCAGATCACGAGCGGCGCGCGCTCGCACAGCGCGGCGAGCAGGTCACGAAACGCGGCTACGGCCTGCTTTTTGACGATGCTCTGATCGGAAATGTCCAGGCTGCGCTTGGGCGAGTGCGCGATGGCGGCGGCCGCGCGCAGCGTGGGGAACAGACGCGTGAGATCGGAGATGCCCTCGGGCAACAGACCAGCCGCGACTTGGCGCGGGAGCTGATCCAAGCATTTGACCAAGCCGTCGATCAAACCGTCGACGGCTTTGTAGCTGACGGACTCTCGCTCGCGACAGCGACCGGCGAGCACGATCGCGCCGCGGCGAGTCACCTCGCTCACGAGCTCTTCAACGAGCGCAGTCTTACCGATGCCGGAGTCTCCGCGCACGAACACGATCTGGGGCGAGCCCGAGTCGAGCCGCTCGTAGGCGGCCCGTAGGCGAGCCGACTCGGCGCTGCGGCCGACGAGATTCGGACGCTCGGCGGGGGCTTGCGTGGAGACGCGCCGTTGCGGACTTTCCCCGCCTAGCACGCGCAAAATGCTCTCGCCGCGCGGACGCGCTTGCGGATCCGCGCTCAAGAGCTCGAGACAGAGCTGCGCGAGCGGCGCGGGTACCGCCGCGAGCTCCGCAGCGACCTCCTTCAGCCACGGCAATTTGCCAGTCAGCGCCTCGAACAGCACGACCCCGAACGAGTACCAATCCGCCGCCTCCGTGACGCGTTTGCCCGCGGCCTGCTCGGGCGCCATGTACTCCGGCGTACCGGCGGGCACGTTGTCCTGGTCGACGGCGCGCAGCGGCCGCGCCAAACCGAAATCGAGCAGCACTACGCGCCGCTCGTCGCCCACGATCATGAAATTGGAGGGCTTGAGATCGCCGTGCAGCGTGCCGCTACCGTGCAGCTCGCTGAGGCCAAGCGCGAGCTGGCGGAACAAGTCGTAAATCAGCGCGTGCTCGAGGCCGCCGTGCGCCGCTCTGAGCTTGTCGAGCGTCGTGCCGGCCAGCAGATCCATGGTGAAAAACCATTCCGCCCCGTCGCTGAAGAGCTCGTGCAAGCGCACCAGGTTCGGGTGGATCAGCTCGGAGGCGACGCGAAACTCCTGCTTGATCGAGACCATCGAGCGCGGTGTGAGGATACCGAGCATCTTAATCGCGACGTTGGTCTGGCGCGTGCGATCGAACGCCGAGAAGACGCGTCCCATCGCCCCCTCGCCCAGCTTGCGCTCGATCACGAAGCGATCGACGAGCTCCGTGCCCGGGTCGACGTCGCGCCGCACGGCCGCGACCTCCGGCGTGCGCGCAACGCGCCGGAGCAGGTCCACGAAGGCTTCTTCATCTACGTCGTCGGCCGTCATGGTCATCCTTACAGGGAGACGTTTGCTCGAAATCGTGAGGGCCGAATCGCCCAGCTTGCCACTTTAGGCCTCTAGGCCGACCCAAGCCCACCCAGAAACGCAAATATCATCCTCACATTTTGCGCGGGACGGCTCAATCCAGGCTGAGGTAAATGCTGTTTGCGACACGGGTCATCCACTCCGGACGACGCCTCCGCGAGTCGAGAGGAGACTGGGCTTGGACGAATTCGACGCGATCGTGATCGGAAGCGGCTTCGGCGGAGCGGTCGCGAGCAGCCGCCTCGCTCAAGCCGGCTTGTCCGTGCTGCTGCTCGAGCGCGGCCGTCGCTACGAAAAGGACGATTTCCCCGCGCTGCCCGACAGCGATCGCCTAGCGCCCGACCTGCAGCGCTGGACCTGGCAGAGCAATCAAGGTCTGTGGGACGTCGAGGACTTGGACGAGATCGTGGCCGTCCAGGCTGCCGGCTACGGCGGCGGCTCACTGATCTATGCCAACGTGCACTTGAGACCGCCGCGGGGCACCTTCGACGCGACCTGGCCCGGCAAATTCCAAGCGCCGGAGTTCGAACAGTTCTACGACCTGGCCGCGTTCATGCTCGACGTCGCGCCCGTCGACGAGCATCCCGAGCACGGCTTCACCAAGACGCGCGCGCTCGAGCGAGCCGCGCAAAACCTCGGGCGCAGCGCGATTAGGCCGCCGCTCGCCGTCAACTACGTCGAAAAAATCAATGCATTCGGCGAAAAACAGCTGCCATGCACCGGCTGCGGCAAGTGTTGCACCGGCTGCCCCGAGCGCGCCAAAAATACGCTCGATCTGAACTACCTGGCCGTGGCCGAAAAGAACGGCGCGCAGGTGCGCACGCAGTGCGAAGTGCGGCGCATCTGCCAAGAGGAGCCCGACGAGAAGGGTCCACGCTGGACGGTCCACTTTGTCGACCATCTGAGCGCGCGCCTCAAACAGGTCACGACACGTGCGCTGTTCGTGTGCGCGGGCTCGGTGCACTCGACGCGTTTGCTGGCCGGTGCCGCGCTCCGGCCCGAGTCGCGCGCGGTGAAATCGCGCGTCGGCCTCGGCTATTTCCCGAACGCGGACGCCGCGGGCATGATCTACGACACGGCGGAGGAAACATTTCCCTCGCAAGGTCCCTGCATCACCACCAGCGTCGTGCACTGGGACACCGAGCGCCACAGCTTCTTCATGATCCAGGACGGCGGTTACGCGCCCGAGCTCGCGCGCCTGAGCGGGCTCCTGCGCGCGCCGCTCTGGGTCGGCCGCAATCGACTGCGCGAGTCGCCGTCACCCGCCTTGTGGAAGGGCCTCGAAACCCAAGAAAAGACGCCGTTTCCCGGGGTCGCTTTGGTGTCGCCGCTCGACGCCCTGCTCGACGCGGCCGCCGAAGGCGGCCTGAAAGGCGTCGCCTCGGCGGCCATGCGAGCCGCCTGGTCACGCTTCTTGCGCGAAGGGGAAAAGCCGCTGCTCTTGCCGTCGATCGTGGACGATACGCTCGCGCGCGCCATGCACGCCAAATTCGCGAGCTGGCTCCTGACCCGCTCGTTCGATCAACACGGACACGTGATCGGCGCGCTCGGCAGCTTCGGGCGCTGGGTCGTGCGGAATTTCGTCGGCAGCTCGACGGACCTCGGCGACGACGCGCTGCGCAGTCTCCTCGCGGGCGCCGATCTCGAGCGCGACAAATACGCGCGCGACATGTTCGGCTACGACGCCCAGCGCGCCTCACGCCGTCTGCTGCTGCTCGCGATGGGCCGCGACGCCGCGAGCGGCGTGCTCTGCTACGACGCGAGCCGCGATCGCTTGATCGCCGATCTCGATCTGTATCGGCTCGCTCCGAGCTACACGAACCAAGAGCAGCTGATGACCGACATCGCGCAGCAAGTGCACGGCGAACTGCGCGTAAACCCAGCCTGGGCGTTTTTGGGCAAGCCCATTACCGTGCACAGCCAAGGCGGCTGTCGCATGAGTGAGCTCCCGCAAAATGGCGTCACGGACGCCGACGGCCAAGTGCACGGCTGCCCCGGCCTATTCGTGCTCGACGGCTCGATCTTGTGCCACTCGGTGGGCGTGAACCCTACCGCAACCATTTTGGCGATCGCCGAGTGCAACATCCTCGCATTCATTCGCAAAGCGCAGCCCGCGTGGCCCGCCGGCTCCTCGAGTCCCGGCGCCAGTGAATATCAGGCGCACCTCGCCGGCGCGGAGGCTTGGCGCGCGCGCGCCGAGCAAGCGAAATGGCACATTCGCCCGGTGGAGGGCTCGAGCGTGCCGTTCGAGAGCGAGCCACTCGGCCTCAAGTTCCACGAAAAAATGGA
>DASYCR010000314.1:0-1715 GCA_036500095.1 Polyangiaceae bacterium | reverse complement strand
GCCGTGCGCGACAGGTTGCACCAGCTGCGCCGTAGAGACTTTATTGCGCGGCAACAGCACCACTACCGGCAAACCCGCGGCCGCACCAAACGCCGCGAGCGACGCGCTGGTATCGCCCGTGGACGCGCAAGCCACGGCCTTGACCTTGAGGCCCTCTTGAATCGCTTGGCGCACCACGCTCACGAGCACGGTCATGCCTAGGTCTTTGAACGAGCCGCTGTGGCTATTGCCGCACAGCTTCACCCAGAGATCATTGAGCCCGATCTCGCGGCCGTAGCGCTCGGCCCAAAACAGATTCGTGCCGCCTTCGTACATCGAGGTGATCAGGTCGTCGGGCAGCTGCGGCATGACCCACTCGCGCTTGCCCCACACACCCGAGCCGTACGGCCACTGATTGTGCCGATAGCGATCGTCGAACAGCTTCATCCACGCGGGGCCGCTGCGATCCTTCAACGCTTCGATATCGTGCACGACTTGCAAGAGGCCGTTGCACTTGGGACAGCGGTAAATGGGACGAGTGACCGGCCACGATCCCTCGCAGCCATTGAAACAGCGGAATTCTGAGGAGTACGGCACGGGCGGACTATAGCCGCTTCGGCGCCCCGGACCAGCCCTGCGCGCGCCTAGCAAAATCGGCGCGGATCTGGCTGGATTTCGCGCTTGGTGCGGCGCCACGCCTGTCGTACGCGCGCTGTCATGCCCGAGAGCTTCGCGCTGGTGCTCGACCCCGTAGCGGCGGATGCGTGCCGCGTCGTTGCTGGCTTGCCGCTCGCGCTACGGCTCGCGCTCGATGCGCAGCAAGGTGGAGCGAGCGCGATCGTGGTTCCGCGCGAGGCGAATCTGCTGCGCGCGGTCTTGCTCGACCCGCGCCTCAAGATCCCAGTGCTCGAGAGCGTGCCCAGCGGGGCGCGCAGTCTACGCGTACCGGCGAGCTACGTGGTGCATCGCGGTTTCTTCAAATTCGTGTTCGAGCGCGACGCGGCCGATCCGCACAGCCCGCGCGAACGCGATCTCGCGACCGAAACCCTCGCCTACGAAGCGCCCTATGCGTTCGCGCCGCTCGAAGTGACGGACGCGGCGAGCGCGCAGGAGGCCGAGCAGAGACTTTTCCATGCCCTGCGCAAGCCGCAGGACGGTTGGACCTCGCGCCATTTGAATCGCTATATTTCGCTGTCGATTTCGCGTTGGCTCGTGAAAACGCCGCTGCGCCCCAATCAGGTCTCGGTTGGGATTTTGGGCGTGGGCGTGCTCGGCGCGTGGCTCGCGTCGCTTGGCGGCTATGGCAATTTGCTCTTGGGCGCATTCTGCTTCCAAGCCCAAAGCGTGCTCGACGGCTGCGACGGCGAGATGAGCCGCGTCACGCACCGCGGCTCGCGCATGGGCGAGTGGCTCGACACGGTGGGCGATGATCTGACCAACTACGGCTTCTTCGCGGGAGCCGCGGTCGGCCTGTATCGCGTGAGCAATAACCCATTATACCTATTGGCGGGCGCGGTAACGGTCGTGTCCGGCTTGATCGGCAGTGGCCTCGAGTATCGCTATTTGATCCGTATCGGCTCGGGCGATCTGCTCAAATATCCGCTGAGCCAAGGCCAAGGCACGGGCAAATTCGCCTTCATCCAGCCGCTCTTCAAGCGCGATACCTTCGTATTTCTCACGCTGTGCGCGGCCGCGCTATCCTGCCTCGGGCCGATGCTGTGCGTGTTTGCGCTAGG
>DASYCR010000313.1:0-7049 GCA_036500095.1 Polyangiaceae bacterium | reverse complement strand
AGCCCAAACGACCTGACGCGGCAACGCAAGACTGCGTTGCCGCGCACGAACTAAACTCAGGTCGCGACAGAAGGCACGCGCGGAACACGTTCCACGCGGCGGCGGGACCGTGCGTCAGTACCCGCCAGCTCGAGCTCAACCGATCGCGTCTTTGATCGCCTTGACCGGGCGAGCCTTGACGGCCTTGCTCGCGGGCTTGGCGGCAAACGTCGTGGGCTCTTTCGTGAACGGATTGATGCCAGCTCGCGCGGGTCGCGCCGGCTTCTTGACGACGACGAACTTCGCAAAGCCCGGAAGCACGAACAGGCCACTCTTCTTGAGTTCCTTGTGCCCGATCTCGGTGAGAGCACCGATCACGGCCGCTACGCCTTTGCGTGAGGTGCCGTCGCCGACCTTGTCGACGATTGCCTGTAGCAATCCGCTCTTGGTCAGTCTGTTGGATGATTTGGGCTTGGACTTTGCCATGGGGTCTCCTGTCTGCAGGTTTCTGCAGGTGAAGAGCGACAGAAAGCACCGATAAGGCTTGAAAGCTAGAGGTAATAGAACAAGGTGGCCTTGCAGGCGCGGGGCAAACCGCGGCAGGCTCCGCTCGGCGCGGTCCCCATTGTGCGGTCGTCCCTACCGGCCAGAAGGCACGATACATGAGCAAAATAGAGATCAAGACTCGAGATGGGCTATGCCCGAGCTATTTGTTTCGCCCGAGCGGCGCGGGTCCCTGGCCCGCCGTCCTAGTCTTCATGGACGGGGTGGGCATCCGCCCCGCCATGCTCGAGCTGGGCGAGCGGCTGGCGACGCATGGCTATTTCGTGCTCTTGCCGGACCTCTACTATCGCTCCGGACCCTACGAGCCGATGGACGCGCGCGCGGTCTTCGCGGATCCGGAGCAGCGCAACATCTTGAGGGACAGGTTCTTCGCGCTGGCTACTCAGGCCAATATCATGTCGGACACGCGCGCATTTCTCGACTATCTCGCGGCTGAGCCCGACGTGGCACCGGGCGGCGTCGGCACCACTGGCTATTGCCTGGGCGGCTTGATGTCGCTGACCGCGGCCGGTACCTATCCGGATCGGATCGTTGCGGCCGCTTCGTACCACGGCGCGCGGCTCGCGACCGACTCGCCGGAGAGCCCGCACCTGCTCGCGCCAAAAATGAGAGCGCGCATCTACGTCGCGGGAGCCATCGAAGATCAATCATTTTCCGATGAGATGAAGGCGCGCCTCGAGGCAGCGCTGACCGAAGCTCGAGTTGATCACAAGGTCGAGACGTATCCGGCGAAGCACGGCTGGGTACTGCGCGATACGCCGGTCTACGACGCGGCCGCGGCGGAGCGGCACTGGCGGACGCTGCTCGAGCTGTTCGACGCGACGCTCAAAGCGCAGTGAAGCAGGGCCGGCGCAACGCCTCGGCGCGCTGCTCGATTTGCGGCGTGGCTCGCGCGGCGCAGGCATTTCTTGCCCTTCGCAGCCGATCGCGCTACCGCGGCACGCATGGCGGATGACGCTGCCAACGAGGACGCCGCCGCCACGTCCGGTCAGGAAACGGCCGAGCCGGGCGAGGCGCGCCGCGAGGGCGAACCGCACCCAGACGAACTCCACGACGCTCCGTTGCTCGCACCGCCGGATTCGTGGTTGCTGCTCCGGCGAAGGTTCACGCTCTACCTGGCATTCATCGCGCCGACGGCGGTGATCGCGCTCAGCGTCGTTTTCATCGCCAGGAGTGGCGTTCACCGGGAATCCCCCGCGCCCGCCGCGAGCAGCGGCGAACAGCCGCCCGAGGTCGCACCGCCTGCATCCGGCGTCGCGGCGGCCGACGGTGCACCGTCGCTCGAGCGGGCCGCGCCCGCGGCCGCTCCCTTCGACGACGAGGGGGGAGACGAAGAGCCGCACCCCGCAAAGAAGGCGGCCCCCAAACACTTTGCCACTGTGCAGCAAGCGGCGTTCGGCAGTTGCTCGACGGAGAGCGTCGATGGCCTGAGCCGTCAGATTATCGAACAGGCCCGGTGCATCGAGCCGAACGCGTTCGTGCCCCTGCCCAAAAGGCCGAATTTAGTGCTGAGTGCGCACGTATTTCCCTACCTCGAGCGTGGCGCCCGCGAGCACCTCTTGCGCGCGCTCGACGCGCACTCGGCCGCAACGATGACGATCAACAGCGCGCTCAGAACGGTCGCTCAGCAATATCTCGTCTGGCATTGGGCGGCCAGCAAGAGCTGCGGTGTACAACTCGCCACGCCACCGGGTGAGAGCAATCACGAGATCGGTGTTGCGCTCGACATCGCGGAGGCCGCCAAGTGGAGGCCCGCGCTCGAGGCCGAAGAATTTCATTGGTTGGGCAAGTCCGACCGCGTGCACTTCGACTTCAAGGGGCCGAGCGCGCCGTCACAGAGCGCGACCGACGTGCTCGCGTTCCAAAAACTGTGGAACAAAAATCATCGCGCCGACGCGATCCCGGAGAACGGTCAGTATGGCCCGAGCACGGAACAGCGCCTGAAAAAGTCGCCCGCGGACGGCTTCGTCAGCGGCGCGAGTTGCCGAGACGCGAGCGCACGGAAGCGTTGAGGCCACGCCGTCAGGCGTTTCGGCTGTTCCCGCGGGCGAGGCACGATGCTTGCTTGAATGCTGATTCATGGCACAGCGTAGCAACCTCTTTTCGGAGAAAAAACAGGGGCTGACTGCGCGGGGGTCACTGAAGCTGTGGTGGGGTATCTTCTTTGGTTTCATTGCCGGAGCGCTGGCAATCGGGGCCTTTGTCTTCATCTGGTTTGGATTTTTCCCAGGGCTCGTGCTGCTCCTGCTCTGCCTGCCGGTCGCTCTAGTGGCCAGGCACTTGATTCGGGTAGGCAGACCACCAAGAACGGCCTAGCCGCACGCGCCAGTACGCGCAATTTTGCCACGCTGGGCGTTGTCGACTCAGCTCGCGCAAGGCTGCGCCCTGACGGCACGCCCCCCGCTGATAGTGTACTTTGGCTACCGCCGGAGGATGCATGAAGACACGAGCAGCAGTCGCGTACGAACCGGGCAAGGATCTCGTGATCGAGGAGGTCGAGCTCGAGGGGCCGAAGGCGGGCGAGGTCTTGGTGCAAATGAAGGCGACCGGCGTGTGCCACACGGACGAGTTCACGCGCTCGGGGGCTGATCCAGAGGGGCTCTTTCCCGTGATCTTCGGGCACGAAGGCGCGGGCGTGGTCGTGGACGTCGGTCCCTCCGTCACGAGCGTCGAGCGCGGCGACCACGTGATCCCGCTCTACACGCCCGAGTGCCGCGTTTGTAAATCCTGTCTCAGCCGCAAGACGAATTTGTGCACGGCGATTCGTGCCACTCAAGGCAAGGGCGTGATGCCCGACGGCACCAGTCGTTTTTCGATCGGTAAGACCAAGATCCACCACTACATGGGTTGCTCGACATTTTCGGAGTTTGCCGTCGTGCCCGAGATCGCGCTCGCCAAGGTGCGCAAGGACGCGCCGTTCGACAAAATTTGTTACATCGGTTGCGGTGTCACGACCGGTATCGGCGCCGTCATCCACACGGCGAAGGTCGAGCCCGGTGCGAACGTGGTGGTGTTCGGGCTCGGTGGCATCGGCCTGAACGTAGTGCAAGGCGCTCGCATTGCGGGTGCAAACCAGATCATCGGCGTCGACATCAATCCTCGGCGAGCCGAGCTTGGTCGCCAATTCGGGATGACGCATTTCGTCAATCCGCGCGAGCTAGCGGGCGACTTGGTCGCGCACTTGGTCGAGCTCACGCAAGGCGGCGCCGACTACAGCTTCGAATGCGTGGGCAACGTGCAGCTGATGCGACAGGCGCTCGAGTGCTGTCATCGGGGCTGGGGCGTCAGCGTGATCATCGGCGTCGCCGGTTCGGGGCAAGAAATTGCAACGCGCCCGTTTCAGCTCGTCACCGGCCGCGTGTGGAAGGGCACCGCCTTTGGAGGCGCGCGGGGTAGAACGGACGTCCCGAAGATCGTCGATTGGTACATGAACGGCAAAATCGACATCGACAGCTTGATCACTCACAAACTGCCGCTCGCGCGCATCAACGAGAGCTTCGAACTCATGCACTCGGGTGCTTCGATTCGGACCGTGGTCGAGTTCAGCTAGGAATACGACGCGCGGCGACGCAGTCTCAGAGCGTTGCCGATTACCGATACGGAGCTGAGGCTCATCGCGGCGCTCGCGATCATCGGCGAGAGCAGCAGCCCGAATGCCGGATAGAGCACGCCGGCTGCGACGGGAACGCCGATGATATTGTAGATGAAGGCGAAAAATAGGTTCTGGCGCACGTTGCGCAGGACGTCCCGCGCCAGGCGCCGAGCTCGCAAGAGCCCGCCGAGCTCGCCACCGACCAGCGTGATGCCCGCGCTCTGCATGGCGATGTCGGTGCCGCTGCCCATCGCGATGCCGACTTCAGCCACCGCCAGCGCGGGTGCGTCGTTGATGCCGTCACCAACCATCGCGACGCGACGACCCGCCGCCCGCAGGCGCGCGACGATTTCACTTTTTTTATCCGGGAGTATTTCTGCGTGAACCTCGCTGATGCCGAGCGACTTCGCGACCGCTTCAGCGGTGACGCGACTATCGCCAGTCACCATCGCGATCTGGATACCCTGCTTGCGTAGCGCGGCGAGCGCGCCACTGGCCGACGATTTCACCGGATCGCCGATCTCGAGCAACCCGGCGAGCACGCCGTCGATGGCAACGAATACGACGATGTTGCCCCGCGCGCGGAGCTCGTTCGCCGTAGTCTCCAACGACCCAAGTGCCACGCCGCGCTGCTCGAGAAACGCGTGCGTTCCAACGGCTACTTCGCGCGTGGATACCTTGCCGACCACGCCGAGGCCCGGAATGGCCTGAAATTCGGCTACGGCGAGCAGAGAAGCTCCACGTGCTCGCGCGCCGCGCACGATCGCGGCCGCCAGTGGATGTTCGCTGGCCTGCTCGAGTGAAGCCGCCAGCCCGAGTAGCGTGGTTTCATCGCCGCTCGCCACGTGCACCCGAGTGAGAGTCGGCTTGCCCTCGGTCAGCGTGCCGGTCTTGTCGACGAGCAGCGTGTCGACGCGCGCGAACAGCTCGAGCGCTTCCGCGTTGCGGACCAGCACGCCCTCGCGCGCGCCGCGCCCGGTACCGACCAGAATCGACATCGGAGTCGCCAAACCGAGCGCGCACGGGCACGCTACGATCAGCACGGCCACCGCATTGACGAGCGCGTGGCTCAATCTCGGCTCCGGCCCGAGCACGAGCCAAACCAGCGCCGTGAGTGCCGCAATTGCGAGCACCGCGGGCACGAACCAGCCAGCGACGCGGTCCGCCACGCGCTGCACGGGCGCGCGGCTGCGTTGAGCCTCCGCGACCGTGGCGACGATCTGAGCGAGCAACGTGTCCCGCCCGACGCGCTCCGCACGCATCACGAGGGAGCCGGTGCCGTTGAGCGTGCCGCCAGTCAGCCAGCTTTGGACCGACTTTTCTGCGGGAATTGGCTCGCCCGTGACGGCGGATTCATCCACGGCGCCATGGCCCTCGAGTACGACGCCGTCTACCGGGATCTTCTCACCGGGGCGTACGCGTAGACGATCCCCGACGCGAACTTGTTCGAGTGGCACGTCGTGCTCACCGTCCGCCTCGACCCTGCGGGCCGTCTTTGGGTTCAAACCAAGTAAGGCGGCGATGGCACCAGAGGTCGAGCTGCGCGCGCGGAGCTCCAGCACTTGACCGAGCAGCACGAGCGTGACGATCACGGCGCTCGCCTCGAAGTAGACGGGCGGCGCTGCCATGTCGTGCTCGGAGTGTGGGAGCCACGCCGGAAATAGCAGTGAGAACAGGCTGAAGCCGAAGGCGGTACCGGTGCCGATCGCGACTAGCGTGAACATGTTCAAGTGTCGGTTCGTGAGCGAGCGCCAACCGCGCGCGAAAAATGGCCAACCTCCCCACAGAACCACCGGCGCCGACAGCGCCAATTGTGCCGAGACCATGTGCTGCGCTGACGAGACTTCGCCCGCGACCTTGTCGGACATGGCGAGCAGGACCACGGGCAGCGTGAGCAGCGCGCACAGCCAGAAGCGCCGGGTCATCGCGGCAAGCTCGGGATCCTGAGCGGGCTCGTCGTTACTCAGCGTGAGCTGCGGTTCGAGCTCGAGCGCCATGCCGCACTTGGGGCATGCGCCGGGTTCGCTCTGCCGCACCTCGGGATCCATGGGACAGACGTAGAGCCGCGTCGGCTGCTCGTGGCGGTCGGGGAGCGGTTCGGGCTCCGGGGCGCGGTGCGGGGTCGCAGCTGATTGCGCCTGGCTCAGAAACTGTTCGGGATCGGCGGCGAAGCGCGCGCGGCAGCGCGGACCGCAGAAATAATACGTCGTGCCGGCGTGCTCGCAGCTGCCGCCTTTGGCGGTCGTCGGATCGACGCGCATGCCGCAGACCGGGTCGCGCGCAGTGCCGGCCAGGCCGGAGTGTTCGCTCATCGAGCGTGCTTCGACCAAACCCCGAGGATTTCGTCGATCGCCTCCGCCGCTCGAGCGTCGCTGCCCGAGAAAGCCTTGCGCGCGCAATGGTGCAGGTGGTTCTTCATCAACTCACGAGCGACGCCGCGCAGTGCCTCTTGAGCGGACGCCACCTGCACCAAGATGTCCGGACAGTAGCGGTCCGCGTCGACCATGCGCTGCAGACCGCGCACCTGCCCTTCGATCCGGCGCAGACGGCGGAGGTTGGCTGCCTTGAGCTCAGGCGCGACGCCGTGGGCGCGGCGCGGCTCTTCGCTAGGAATCGCGCGTTTTGGCGGCAAGGGACGAGATCCTGGCATTGCTTATACATATAGCCCCTACCCCTATAGTCAAGCTTTCGCCGATCTGCTGCCGGCGCCCGGCGGCTTTGATTGCCCGCGCCGGCGTGGCTCAGCCGTTGGCTTCGAGCCGCAGTCGGATGGGTCGCGCCGGGCCGAGCGTGATGCGCGGCAGCGGTCGGACGGGCCGTACATCGACGAGCTGCACGCGAAACTTGCGCAGCACTCCCGCCAGGACCAAAACGGCCTCCAGCATTGCGAAGTGACGCCCCACGCACGCGCGAT
>DASYCR010000312.1:0-2430 GCA_036500095.1 Polyangiaceae bacterium | reverse complement strand
CGCCGCGCGAGCGGCTAATATTTGCCGCCTCGGCCGCCGTGCCACCCATGTCCAAGCCAGCGCAACCCGATCCCAAAAACACGCGCCCACGCGTCCTGCAGGCCGAATTCAGTGCGGCTGCGCGCCAGCCCGGCGAGCTTCCTGCGCCCACGCAGGTGGAAATCGCGTTCGCCGGGCGCTCGAACGTCGGCAAGAGCTCCTTGCTCAATCGGCTGATGAACCGCAGAAATCTGGCTCGCACGAGCTCGACTCCCGGCTGCACGCGCCAAATCAATTTCTTCTCCATCGAGACCTCCGCCGGGACAAAGCTCACGCTCGTAGATTTACCCGGCTATGGCTACGCGCAGCGGTCCAAGCACGAGCGCGCGTCGTGGGGTGAGCTGATCGACTCGTACATCACTCAGCGCCCGACGCTGCGCGCCGTCGCGCTCTTGGTGGACGTGCGGCGCGGACTCGAAGCCGACGATCTCGATCTGCTCGAGATGCTCGACAGCGAGAGTCAAGGGCGGCCAAACCTCGGCAAGCTCGTCGTGGCGACCAAGCTCGACAAGCTCCGCGCCAGCGACCGCGCCAGCGCAGTGGCGAAGATCGCGACGAATGAGCTACGCGCGATCGGTTTTTCGTGCGAGCTCGCCGAGACCACGAACGCGCTCTGGAACGCGCTCGAACGCGCCGCAGGCCTCCTGGCGAGCGCTGGTGAGCACCCCGCGGGTCAGTAGGGCGACACCACGGCCGCTTCTTGCGGCGTGAGCTCTCGCGCACAGTCGCCGTACAGCGAAAAGCGCACTTTGCTGCCGGTCTGGTCGAACCGCCAGGCCGGACCGGCGCTCGCGCGATAGTACTCAATGCGCGCGAGCCTCTCGGCCGGCGCGCCATGTTCGAGCGCGCGCTTCCAAACCGCGCCGGGAGTGCAGCGAGGCTCCGGCAAGGGATCCACCGGATGCACGGGACAAGATGCCTCGGCGTTGTCGACCTCCGCCGCCATGCCCTCCTTGCGCACGAACACCGACTGCCTTCCGCAATACCAACGTCGGGCGAGGGTGCCGGGCTCGCGCGCCGGCTGTGGGCCTTGACCCGCCGAACTCTGGAACGCGTAGCTGATACGTCCCGCCGACTCGCTCACGTCAACGCTGCCGTCGCTGTGCACGCCGTCCATGACGATGCCACGCAGCATACTGCGTCGAGTCAGGGCGCGAGCCGCGGCCAGTGTCTTCACGGCGTCGACGCTCTTCGGAAAGCCGACCACGGAGACGGTGGTCGGCGGAGCCGGCGGCACACTCAGCTCCGGACGCGAGGCGCGCCTTACCCACGCAGAGGCCAGCAGACATGCCACGAACGCGACGCCCACGATCACGAGGCCACGCGTTCGATCGCGCCGACGGAGGTCGTCCAAAACCAGGGCCTTCACGCGGTCGTCCATGGGAGGCTCGAGGGGGCTTCCTATATCACCAAACCGGTCGCTCGCTGCCGTGCCATTCTCTCCCGGTTGCAGGAAAGATTCGACCGCGGTAAGAGTGCGCCCGGTAACCCGAACGCATTTCGGGGCGCATAACTCAGCGGTAGAGTGCGTCCTTCACACGGACGAAGTCGCAGGTTCAATCCCTGCTGCGCCCACCACGTGGCCATGACCCCTCCGGCGAAGCCACTCCTCGCGGGCCTGTCGCTGGTCGCCTTGAGCTGCGCGGGCTCGACACCGAAGGCCGTAACCCCCGTCCATCACCACGTCGTACCGGCATTCTTGTTCGGCGCGTTCGATGGACCGGAACTCGACGTGCGCAATGACTGCCCAAATACCTCCGCCGAATCCATTCGGATCGGGACTACTTGGTCCACGCTCGGACTGAGCATCCTCACGCTCGGCATCTACACACCACGCGAGGTCAGTATTCGCTGCAAGCGCCGAGGCCCGTCGTGAACTCGTCCCTGCGCGCCGCGGCGCTGGCATTCGTGACTCTGGCCACGGGCTGCACGGTCACCACGGTCCGCTCTGGCTTGCCGCCCGCTGATCCGGCGCCGGGGTTCAACGACCGTTGGCACGTCGCCTTCTTGTTCGGTACGGTCGAAGCGAGTGGACCGTATGAGCTCGGGCAGATTTGTCCGCAAGGCTGGTCTGAAATCCGCATGTCTCAAGACCCGTTCACATTCCTGGCCGGCGCCGTGACCCTGTTCATCTACTCGCCGAGTCGCCTGGACATCATCTGTGCGGCGCACACTGCGCGTGAAGAGCCGCCAACCGAGGGGTATTCTCCGGGCGTACGACCCGACGCGCCCGAGCAGAAAATGCCGACGGCGCCCTCGCCATTTTGAAATCTTCGAGCCCCACTTTTATGCGCTATTTCGTCGATCTGTGCGGTGAAGAAATCGAGCTGGAGCTCGCAACCGACGGCGACGACGGTTACTTGGTTACTCGCCACTCCCCAACCGGACCCG
>DASYCR010000311.1:0-2199 GCA_036500095.1 Polyangiaceae bacterium | reverse complement strand
AAAAAGTGACTCCTTTGGCGGTCTTTACCCAGCGCGTCCTCCCGCTCTTGGTGCTGGGCTTGGCGATGGTCTCCGTACCCTTGATGATGCTGTCCCCGGCGGGTCTTTCCCGCTTGAACGGGCTTCACCTGGAAAAGCAGCGGACGGACGACGAGATTTCGCACCTCTCGGCGCAAATTCAGGACCTTCGTGCGGAAGTCGAACGGATCAAAGACGACCCGGCGGCCGTCGAGCGTGCGGCCCGCGACCAGCTCGGCTTGGTTCGCCGGACCGAGGTCGTCTTTCAGTTCAAACAATGAGGGGCCAAGCCGGAGGCTGGTTTGCCCCGCGTGACACGACCCGCGCTCCCGCCTACGATTGAGGCGTGTCCGCGGAGCTCGCTAGGCGGCTGATCCACGGCGGCGCGGCGCCGGCCTTGGTCGAGGCCGCGTTGCACGCGGCGCTCGAGCGCGGGGTCGCCCTGCCGGAGGCGATTTATAGCCAATTTCCAGCGCTTTCGGGGATCTTGGAGCGCGCGCTTTCGCGCGAGGAAATCGCGGAGGTGCACACCGTCCGCCCCGCGACCGCGCTCGCGCGGCGCTTACCGGTCGGCATGTGCGAGCGCCTGCTCTCGGTCCCGCTGCAAGTGGACAGCCGTAGTCGGCGTCTCGACGTGGCGGCCGTCGACGTGCTCGACGAGCACATTCCTCAAGAGTTTTCGTTCCATTTGAAGATGCCCGTGCGCGTCCTGCGCGCCCGCTTCGATGAGGTGATGGCGGCCCTGGACGGATTACACACCTCCGGCACTTTTCTTCCCGGCCTATCGCGAATGCTGCGCGGGGAAGGCGCCAATGTGGGCAGCGACGAATCCAATGTCGAAGATAGGATCCAGGGCGACGCCGAGGTGCGCAATCTGCCGAGCGATCCCCCGATCCCTCTCGTGCGAAAATCGATCGTGCCCCGCGCGCCACGCGCGGAGGACGCGAGCCCACTCGAGGTCAAGCGACCCAGCACCCCCGCGCCCCCTGCCACCGAGCAACCCTCCGAGCGACCGTCTGAGCCCATCCTGAGCCTGCGTCGCGCCAAGCCGGATGCGAGCGCGCTCGGCGCGACGTGGACTCGCGATCTACCGAGCGCATTGGCGGAGATCGACGCGAGCGAGACGGCCGAGCAAGTCTTGCAAGCCGTCGCGGCCGCGCTCGAGCCGTTGAGGGCGATCATTTTGGCGCTGCGTGGCGCAAGCTTCGTCGGTCGCGTGGGCAGCGCCGCGCTCGGCAGAGACGCTGACGTGCGCTCGCTCGCTGTTCGCGCCAGCGGTGTGAGCGCGCTCGACCGCGCGGTGGAAGCCGGCTTTTACCTCGGTGGGTTGCCGTTCATGGAAGCCCACGAGCGCCTGGCGCGGATGCTGGCCGTGAGCGGCCCGGCCGAGGTGTACGCCCGCACCGTGTTGGTGTCGGAGCGGCCGAGTTCGGTGATCGTCGTCGCCGGCTTCCGCGAATCGACGGAAGCCTCGCGCCGCGTGGACGAGCTCGCCCGCTCGGCCGGCGTCGCGCTCGAGCGCATCGTGCTCCGTCGCAAGCGAGGCTAGATGAATCGCGTGAAACGCCGCGAAACGAAGTCGCCCGGGACACTAGATTGCATCCCTAATCTTCCCGGGGCGCAGGGGCAGAGCCCCGCAAGTCGACTCTCGCAGTCTTGGCACGGTCCCTTCTTCAAGGACCACGAAGCGCGGCAGATCCCGATCCGCGATGGGGGCCACGACCCAAGAAAATTCCGGCAAACCCGGCGCCCGCTGGTTTCCCGTTGCGAGTGTTGCGTGGAGGTCTGCGAAGGAACGCAGCGAGTACGAAAACTAAACCTACGAAGTGGTGGTCTGCGATTCCCTGCAGAGACAGGACACTAGCTTTGGCGGACACGCGAGAAGCGGCGGCGCTCGAGGAATTTCGACGACTCGTGCGCGCGGAGCTCGACGGTCGTGAGCCGGAGTCGCTCGAGCATGAAACGCCCGAGGGCATCCGGCAGCGCGCGCTCTACGTGCGCGCGGACCTCGACGCGCTCGAGCACACGGACAGCGTGCCCGGCGCGTATCCGTTCGTGCGCGGCGTGCGGCCGAGCATGTATCTCGGGCGTCCCTGGACGATCCGGCAATATGCGGGGTTCTCGAGCGCGGAAGAGAGCAATGCGTTCTACAAGCAGAACCTCGCTGGCGGTCAAAAGGGG
>DASYCR010000310.1:0-5400 GCA_036500095.1 Polyangiaceae bacterium | reverse complement strand
AGGTAAAGGTGACCAAATTATTTGAGGTCCGCCAGGCGCCTTCCCCGAAGCGCCTGCAATCAGCTTATTTAAGCCCTTGAAACTAGTAGAAAAATTGCCCCAATTAGACTCCGCCGGATACCTCCTTGGCCTATGTCGTTGGTCGCGCGCGGTTGCTGGGCCTTGCCCCTCGCCTGCCTGATCGCCGGCTTTCCCGTGGTCGCGCGTTCCGCCGGCGAGCCGGCGCAAGCGCCCGCCAGTGATCTCGAGCGCATCACGTTGAGCGATCTCGGAGCCACAGCTACCAAACCGGGCGGTGGTTCGGTCCGTCTCACGCTCGACCCGACACTGCAGCGTGCCGCTCAAAAGCTCCTAGCCGGGGCCGAGCCCGTCGCCGGCGGTCTGATCGCCATCGATGCGCACAGCGGGCGCGTGCTCGCCTGGGCTGAGCTCGAACGCGATGGGCACCCGCGTCACCTACTCACCCGAGCGCGCATGCCCGCCGCGAGCGTGTTCAAGATCGTGACCACCGCGGCGCTCTTCGAAACCACCTCCGTGACACCAGCGGATCCGGTGTGCATCGCCGGTGGCTTGCACGGCATCGAGCGGCGACATCTCGATGCCCCGCAAGGCGGCGAAGCCATCGAGTGCGCGCCCTTTCGCTACGCGCTCGGCTACAGCAAAAACGCGGTCTACGCGCAGCTTGCGACGCACCGCTTGCGGCGCGACGACCTGCTCGGCACGGCGGAGGCGCTCGGCTTCAATGGGCGGGTGCCTTTCGACGGCGAAGCCGAAATGGGCCGGCTCGCGCTGCCGTACAACGATCTCGAGTTCGCTCGCGCGGCGGCCGGCTTTCAGGGCAGCACGCTCTCACCGCTCGGCGCCGCCCACCTCGCCAACGTGATCGCCCACGGCGGCGAAGCGACCAGGATTCGCATTTTCGAGGACGGCCGCGATCCCGACGCGCTCGCCGAGAGCGTCGCGCGCGTGCTGCACCCGCTGACGGCCGAGCGTATTCGTCACATGATGGAAGTGACGGTGCGCAGTGGCACGTGTCGACACGCTTTCAGTGACGACGACGGGCGACCCTATCTCGGCAACATTCGCGTGGCCGGCAAGACCGGCACGCTCAAGCCGGGTTCGAGCGAAGGGCTCACCAGCTGGTTCATCGGCTTTGCGCCCAGCCGGAGCCCCGAGGTGGTCGTGAGCGTGATGCTCGAGAACGGCAAAGTGTGGCGCCGCAAAGCCAACGAACTCGCGCGTGACTTTTTGCGCGTTTATCTGCGCAAAGCTGGCCGCAGCTGGCTCAGCGATCCGTTCGAGCGCGAGCCGTCCAAGCGACCGAGCGAAGAGCTGGTTTCGGCTCGCTAGCCAGGGCGGGCAACGGGCCCCGCCGAATCTGGTATTCTTGGTCGAATGCCCGCCGCCAAGGGATGGTCCGTCGCGCTCGGCTTGTTCGTACTGGGAGCCACGGCACCCGCCTGCGTTCAGCCCAGCGTGCGCCCAATCATCGGTCCCGACGGCAGCGCGATGCTGCACGTTCACTGCGGCAGAGATCAATTCGCATGCTTCGAGCTGGCGGGACAATCGTGCCCGCACGGCTACGACATGTCTCCTATCTTCGACGTCAGCGAGGGCAATTTTCTGGTGCGCTGTCGCGCGCAGGCGGCTGCCCGCGTCGCGACGACCTCGAACGCCGAATCGAACACCTGGCACCCGAACGGTGACGCGGTGCCCTGGCGCCCACCACCCGGCGCGAGCAAACCGGTGAAGGTCGGCGATCTACCGCCGACGCGCCGCACCGCGGCCGGCGAAGTCGACGTCGGTTACTAGCGCTCAAAAAATCGCGCACCGCGCAACCACCGCCGCACTCGACCGACTGGGTTGGGGTGCATGCTATATTGCAAACGATGGCAACCCCGAGCGTCGAGTCCATCCGGCCTCTCCGCCGCGTCGAGTACGACCAACTCATCGCGCTCGGAGCGTTCCAGGACGAGCGCATCGAGCTGCTCGACGGAGTACTGGTTCGCATGAGCCCGATCGGTTCGCCCCACTGCGCAACCGTCGATCGGCTCACCGAACTACTGGTGCTCGCGCTCGCTGGAAAAGCGCTGATCCGCGTGCAAGGCGCGTTCGCCGCCGGTGAGTTCTCCGAGCCAGAGCCGGATCTGATCGTCTTACCGCGCGCGGACTACGACTCAGGGCATCCGGATCGCGCCTATTTGATCATCGAGGTCGCCGAGTCGTCGCTCGCGCGTGATCGCGGCCGCAAAGCGCGACTCTACGCGGAGTGCGGCGTTCCCGAGTACTGGGTCGTGAACCTCCAGGACCGGCGCGTGGAGGTACACAGGGCCCCTGCGGCTGGCGTTTACCAAGAGGTGACCGTCGTCGAACACAACGGCGCGCTCCGGCTGACGGAGTTTCCCGAAGTGGAGTTGCGTGTGAGCGACTTCTTGAAGTAGCTCAGTGCCGCGCGCGACGGCGCACGAAACCGAGTGCCGTCGCCAGAGCGATCAGCGCGAGCGGTGAACCACTGTCCGAACCACCCGGCACGCGGCAGCCGCACTTCCCGGATTTCTTCGCGCCCGCGTCGGTGCCGCCGTCGGCGCCCGCGTCCGCAGCCGCCGGCTGCGCGGCGCCCGTGAGACCGAGCCACGGGATCGCCGTCTTCACGACCTCCGCGGGTTTGATCTGCGTGCGGCTCTTGCGCGTCAAGTCCTCGGCGATCCAGGTCTTGCGCAGGCCCCGGTAGTCACGCGGGGATTTGCCCCATTTGTAACGGTCCGGATTCGGGCACTGAATCACCGGGACCCAGGGGTGAAAGTTGTTGTAGCGAGTCTGAAACTTGCTGACCGTTGCGGGCTTGGTCTCCGTGGAGACCGTGTGATCCTTGCCCTCCGGCACCCAGATCCCGCCCTCGAGCGCGCCTGCGGCCGGACCAATTTTGGGATCGCTCGGCAAGGCGGCCGCGTCGTAGCGGTAGTGCATGCGCGAGAGGATGTATTTGTGGCGCGCGACGAGCGCCTTGCGCGCGGCCACGGTCTCGCGATCCTCTTTGTCGGCTTTGATCTTGGCCTTTTTCTCCTTGGGCTTCAGATCCTTGAGCGTGTCTTTGAACGCGTCTTCTTCTTCCTTGCTACGCTCCGGCGGCTTCGGGTTTTTCTCGTCCGCGGGCACCGACTGCTCGAAGACGTCCGCGCCGAGGCTCAAGAGTTCGGAAATGTCGATCGGATCGGTCGCGCATGGCTGGCCGCAGCCGTCACCGTGCCAAGCATACTCGAGCAGGAACGACCCGGGATTCTTGGCCAAGATCATGTCCTGCAGCGCCGCATAGAACTCGCCCACCCGCTCCTTCACCGCGAAGTCGACTTCGATGTTGGTGGGCGGGAACAGGTTCTTGTAGTTCTTTACCTCGTAGCGCTGCTCGGGATCGAGCACATATACGAGGAGTTCCTGCTTGTCCGGCGCGGCCGGCGCGTTGAGCAGACCAACGCGGTCGGGGATCGTGTCGTACGGCTGCTCCGTCCAAAAACGGATCGGCGACAGCTGCGCGCGCTCTCCACCGACGAGCTCGATGCGGTTGCTGTCCACTTGCGCGAGCACGAGCCGATTGCCCGCCTGCACATAGGGAGCGACGGCGGCTTCCGCGCCGTCCGGCACGACGTAGCCCTTGCCCTTCAAGAACGACGCGATCGACTCGTCCTTGCCCACCAGCGAGAACGTGTACTCCCCCTCCTTCTGCTTGGCCTTGACGTCCATCGACAGTTCTTTGGCCACCTTGGGTCCACCGCCGGGCGAAGGGCCACCGCCCAAAAAGCCGCCATTCGGGTCGGCCTTGAGCACGCGCTCCCACTCCTGCTCGAGCGGCCCGGGATCACACGGGTCCTGCTCCCAAAACTCATGGAAGCGCGGCGCGCTGATCTGATCGATCCGATCGACGAAATCGCGCTTCAGCGTCGTCACGCGCTGCTCGGTCACATCCGACGGCACGACCAGAACCAGCGCAAAGGGTTCGATCGGCCCCTCGTAGTCGGGCATGACCGTGACCGCGGTGAGCGCGCCCTTCTTGAGCACGACCACCTGAGTCGAGTGCACCTTGAGGTCGGCGGGCTTCTTGGAGGTGAGAAATCCGGGGAACGCTTGCGCGTGCTGAGCAGAGACCAGCGACGCGGCGAGCAATCCGGCGGCGATCCCAAGAGTCTGGGCCTTCATCGCGCGGCAGGCTAACAGAAAATTCTCGCCTGTGTAGGCGCGGAAAATTCCGATCCTTTCTGAAGATTCGTAGCGCTACTATGTGGGAAAGCATGCTGGCACTGCCGAGCCGAGAAGCTCTCCGGCGCGCCCTCGGCGGCGCGGCCTCGGCTTCGAGTTCGCAGGCGAACCGCACCGCTGCCGTCTCGGTCGTCATCCACGAAGCCGACGCGGCCCTCTCGATCTTGTTGATCGAGCGCGCCCAGCGTGCGACCGATCCATGGTCCGGACACATGGCCCTGCCGGGCGGACACTACGAACCGCACGACGTCGACCTGCGGGCAACCGCCGAGCGCGAGACGCGTGAGGAGGTCGGCTTGGATCTCACGCTGGTCGATTTACTCGGCTCGCTCCCGGAACGCCCGCCCGCGCACACCACGGAGCTCTCGATACAGCCGTTCGTATATTGGCTCTTCACCCGGCCAGAGCTCCGACTGAACCACGAAGTGAGCGCGGCGATCTGGGTCCCGCTCGCCCCTCTCGCGCGCGGTGAGCACCGCGCAGAGTACGTCTTCAAGGATAAGATTTTCCCCGCGTGGGACATCGACGGGCGTATCGTCTGGGGCTTCACCTACCGTGTGCTCGCGGAGCTGCTTTCCGCCCTTTCGAGCCAGAGCTAGCTTGGCTCCGTGCCGCCGGTTGGACACGGGCGTATAGTCGCGATAGGAGCCGCTTCGCCGCGGAGCCCAGCGTGACCGAAGCATCTTCCGTCGAAGTCACCCGCGCAGGGAGTATTTGCGCCGCTTGCGGCGGCGTGCTCGACGCCAGCGAGCGCTGCGCTCAGTGCGGCCGCGTTTTTGGCGAGGCTAACCGCTGCCCGCACTGCCACACGGTCTGCGACATCGAACCGCACCGAAAGCTCTTGTTCCGCTGTTTGACGTGCGGCGCGCCGCGCATCCCCGCGGGTGACGGTCAAGCCCGCTCGGGGCGCGAGGTCGAAGCGCTCGTTCTCGCACGCAAGGAACAGCTGCGCATGGGGGCGCTGCGTGCCGGCGCCGCCTTTCTATTGGGCTCGGGAGCCCTGTCCACCGTCGTCGTGCTGTTGATCTTGGCGGTCGTCACGGCAGGGTTGCTCGCCAAGAGCGTGGCGTTGCTGGCCGCGGGCGCGCCGTTCGTGCTCGCCGCCCTGGCCTGGCGCAGCGCGACGCGTCACGAGCACGCGCTCGAGCA
>DASYCR010000309.1:0-1603 GCA_036500095.1 Polyangiaceae bacterium | reverse complement strand
CTTACGCCCTCGTTGCCCGACCCGTCGCCGAGGTGATGCGCAAGCGCGTCGATGGATACGGCGCAGCCGCTCTCGCCCGCGCTGCCACTCGCCCCCGCGCCACCGATTCCGCCCGCGCCCGCACCGGCGCTCGCGCTCGCGCCGCCGTTGCCGCTCTCGCCCGCGCTGCCACTCGCCCCCGCGCTCGCGCCGCCACTGCCACTCGCCCCCGCGCTCACGCCGCCACTGCCACTCGCGCTCGCGCCGCCGTTGCCACTCGCCCCTGCGCTCGCGCCGCTGCCACTCGCCCCCGCGCTCGCGCCGCCACTGCCACCATCGCCGGCTCCACCACTCCCCGACACGAGCAGCTCGTCGCCGCAGCCGGACCCTTCGCACGTTGTGGGGTCGGGAATGATCGCCGACACGCAGCGCGCGTGCACGCAGGTTTCGGTGGGCTGGCACGCGATACCGTCGCAATCGGCGCGCATTTGTACCGGCACGATGAGCCGCTGATGCGGCAAGTAGCGCAGCGCGCGGCGAGCTACGACGCAACCTGGGCCGTAGCTCGGGGGCTGGCAATCATCGACTGATTTGCCGTCGTGTGCGAGCACGACCTTGAACGCAAACTCCGCGTCCTTGTCGCCGGAGGGCACGAGCACGAGCGAAGCGACGTGGCCCGTGCTCGGCTGGCACGCCGTCGAAGACGCTGCCGCGGGTCGTGTCTCGAGCGTGCTCAGCGGTCCGACGCTGATGCTGGTCTCCGGGCCCGCCGAGCAAGGTAGATCGGTCGCGACCACGATGACCGTCTCGGTTGGCGCGCGACAGGCGAGCATCGAAAAACCGGCGGCAGCCAGGAGCGAGCGGATGTGCATGAGTCGTCCCACCGCAATATAGACGGTTCCGGTGAGCGGGTCGTCACGCCGCTCTGCGAAAGCACGAAAAATACTGGCTAGACCTGGCTTGCGCGAAAGCGCACGAGCCCGCGCGCCGTCTCGCCCGGCTCGAGCACGAAGACGCCGGAGTTCGAGTCGCGCTCGAACCAGTTGAAGCCGTCGTTCATGTTGCTGACGGGTTCGACGCAGAAGAAATCTCGACCCTCGGGCACGTAGATCACCAGGTGTGAGAACAGCCGCTCAGCGCTCATTTGCAGGCGCACGCGCCGCTCGGGCCATTCGATCTGACAGCTGCCGTCCCAACCGGCGAAGCAATCGTCGAGTGTGACGCTCGCGATCGGTCGCGCACGCGAAAAGTTCCAGGTGTCGGGTACGTCGATCAGCTGCTCGGGCAGGCAATCGATGGGAGCGTCCCACACCTGCGGCAGCGAGGCCTTGAGCGTGACGCCCGGCGTGCGATCGAAGTACGGGTGTAGACCGAAGCCGGCGGGCATCGCGCTGTCGGCTTGATTGGTGAGCGACAAGTGCACGTCCAGGCTGTCGTGCGTGAGCTCGAAGCGCTGCGTGGCGCGGTACGCCCAGGGAAAGTCGCCGGGCGTGTAGTCGAAGCGCAGTTCGGCTTGCGAGTGACCTGCGGCGGCGACCGTCCACGCGGCTAGCCAGCCGTGCCCGTGCAGCGGATGCGGGTGGTCGCCCATGTTCGGCTCGAGCCGATGGAGCTTGCCGCGAAA
>DASYCR010000308.1:0-1720 GCA_036500095.1 Polyangiaceae bacterium | reverse complement strand
AGCGAGCACAAGTTGTAGGGCGGGCGAAGCTTGTCGATCTCGGCGACCAGCGGCGCGCGGGCGATCAGCCAACCGACGCGCAGCGAGGCAAATCCTATTTTGGAGAGCGTGCGCAAAATGGCGACATTTTCGAAGCGCTGATAGAGCTCGAGCTGATTTTCGGGCGCATAGTCGATGTACGCTTCGTCGATCACCACGAGCGATTCCGGCAGCGAGGTGATCAGCGCTTCGAGTCGATCGCGCGTCATCAGGTTGCCGGTTGGGTTGTTGGGGGAGGCGATGAACACGAGGTTCGGCGGAGCCAGCTCCGCGCCGCGGCGCATGCTGTCGAGCGAGAGATCCCAGTCGGCATCGAGTGGAACTTCCAGCACGCGCATGCCGCGCGCGCGCGCCGCGAGTCGATACATCACGAAGGTCGGTGTGGTCGTCAGCACCACGGCGGTATCCGTGCGATCGCGCGGGCGCGAGAGGGCCGTCAAGAGCAAGGTGATCAGCTCGTCGCTGCCAGCGCCCGCCAGCACCTCTTGTGGGCTCACGCCGGAGCGCGCGGCGAGCGAAGCGCGCAGAGCGCTCGCAGTCGGATCGGGGTAGCGCTCCCAACGCGTATCATGGACGGCGCGCTCGAGCCGCTCGCGAGCGCCGGCGGACAGCAAAGCGGGAGCTTCATTGGCGTCCAGCCGAACCGGGTATTCGCCGAGCTCCGGGAGATACGCCGTGAGCTCGCCGAGCTCGGGCCGCAGCAGCGAAGCGCAGGGAATTTCGGCCATGATCGGAAGAGAAGGCGTAGTACGACCCTACCGCCTTGGCAAAGGGCTGGCGTCTTTTTTGCGCGCGCCTGCCTCGCTCTCACAGTGGTACGCTTGCGCCGCGAGCCCGCGCCAATGTTTGCCGAAATCCTAGGACAAGAGCCGGCACTGACGACGCTCTATCGCGCGCTCGACTCCGGCCGAGTTCATCACGCATATCGTTTCGAGGGCCCTTCCGGCGTGGGCAAACGGATGGCCGCGCTCGCACTCGCGCAAGCCCTTTTGTGCGAGAAGGCGGGGACTCGCGCGTGTGGCGCCTGCAGCGCGTGTCGCCGCGCCCTCACGCTTTCGGAAGAAGAACCGCGAGTCCCGCTGCATCCGGATCTCGTGTTCGTGCAGCGTGGCCTGTACAAGAAGTCGCTCGGCGCGGCGGAAGCAAGCGGCATCAGCATCGAGCAGGTGCGGCGTGTCGTGCTCGGCCGCGTCGGCTTTGCGCCCCACGAGGGACGAGCGCTCGTGTTCATCGTCGAAGACGCGGAGGAGCTCACGGCGTCGGCCGCCAATGCCTTGCTCAAAACCCTCGAGGAGCCGGGGCAAGCCACGCACTTCGTGCTGCTTACGAGCCGGCCGAATCGCTTACTGGACACGATCCGCTCGCGGACGCTGCCGGTGCGCTTCGCGCCCCTGCCCGACGCGCTGCTCGCGCAGATCCTCGAGCGGCGAGGCTTGTCCCCTGCCGTCGCGCCGCTCGCGCAAGGCAGCGCGTCGCTCGCGCTCGAGCTCGCCAGCGATGAATCCTTGAAAGAACGTGAGGAGTTCGCGCGCGCCGCGCGTCAGGCCGTCCTGGCCAAGGATCTGGCGGCTGCAACACGGCTCGGTGATTCGAAGCGTTACGACCGCGAGACTTTGCAGGGGCTCTTGGCGTATTTCGGCCAGTCGCTCGCGCTGGCGGCCCGCGCTTGCGTGGCAGGAGC
>DASYCR010000307.1:0-5587 GCA_036500095.1 Polyangiaceae bacterium | reverse complement strand
ATTTGCCTTGCGGCCCACGACGCGGACAACGGCGCGCGATGGGGCTCCATTCCCCGTGACATTGGGCACTTTGCGAAGAGCGGATCATCTGTTCAGCACACGCACAGAGGCCCTATTTTTTCCCAGGTTGCGAGCCCAGGGCTGCGGGCTTAGCCTTGCGAGCAGAGCCAGAGCCGGCCCTATCCATGCCTAGCCTTAGCATACGGCCACTATGGGCGGTCTACGTCGGGCTCGGACTCGGCGGTTGCTTCTCGATTGGCAAGAGCGGCTTCGTTCCGCCGGTGGGCGCCGACAGCGGCGGTAGCGGCGGACTCATCTTGGAAGCCGGCACGCCGGACACCTCCACCGGCCTTCCGCCGGACGCGCCGCACGCGTTGCTCAGCGTGTCTCCTCCTCACGGACCCTTCAGCGGCGGCGTGGTGGCGCTGCTACGCGGCAATGGGTTCACCAGCAACACGCGCGCCTGGTTCGGCACGGAGGAGGTGCCGACCGCCGACCTACTCGTGATCGATCCGCAGCGGATCCAGGTGACGGTGCCAGCCGGTCACGCCGGCTCCGTCGACGTCAGCACTCAGAACGGCGACGACACCTCGACGCAGGCCATCCTGACCCACGGTTACGACTACGACTCATTTTACGCCGATCCGAGCAGTGGGCCGACCTCCGGAGGCACATCCATCACTCTCACGGGTGACGGCACGAACTGGGACGACAAGACCAGCGTCACCGTGGACGGCAACGGCTGTGACGGCGCTGCGCAGAACTCGACCACGTTCGTGTGCACGACGCCGCCGGGCACGCAGGGCTCGAAGCCGATCGCGGTGACTACCGGCGACGGCGTCGAAGTGGACGTGCTCGATGCGTTCACCTACAGCAACAGCGACAACGGCTTCAAAGGTGGGCTGAGCGGCGGCACGCTAGCGGACAGCTTGCGCGTGATCGCGCTCGACTACAACACGGGCGTGGCGCTTGCCGGCGCGACCGTGATCGTGGGCGACAATCTGACGAGCGCCGATGTGCTGCAGACCGATGCGAGCGGCGTCGTGCTCGACACGGCAAACGTAGGACCGAAGCGCACCGTGACCGTCGCGCACAAATGCTATCAGCCCATTACGTTCGTGAACGTCGCCGTCGACACGGTGACCGCGTATCTCGTGCCCGTGCAGTCGCCCTTGTGCGGCAGCAAAATAGACATCCCGGGTAGCGGCGGCTCCGCCGCGCAGGGCGCGAGCGTGAGCGGCGAGCTCGTGTGGACCGAGAGCGGTGAGCTGAAGCGCAACGGCTGGACCGACATTCCGGCGCCGAAGTCGGAAGACGAACACCTAGTGGCCTACGTGTTCCGCCTGTCGAGCAACCCCACGACGTCGTTCTCGCTGCCGCCGGCGAGCTCGGCCGTCACTCCGGACAGCTCGGGCGCACGCGGCTACTCGTTCAGCATGGCCGGCGACCCCGGCAATTTCTCGCTCTATGCGCTGGCCGGCATCGAAAATCGCACGCTCTCACCGCCGCAATTCACGGCCTATGCCATGGGGCTTTTGCGAGGTGTCGCCGCGCTCGGTGGGCAGACGCAAACCGACGTCTACGTGCCGATCGACGTCGAGCTCGATCACGCGCTCACCTTGGCGCTCGAGCCACCCACCGTGACGTCACGCGGCCCGGATCGGGTCCGGGGCAGCGTGGCGGTGCGCGTCGGAACCGAGGGCTACGCGATTCTGCCGAGCGGCAACGCATCGGCGTTGCTGCCGCTCTCGAACCCGCTCAGCTTCGTCGGCGTACCTCCGTTGATCAATAGCTTGTCGGGCACGAGCTACGTCACGACGGCGAGCGCCGTCACCGGACCGAGCGGCGGCACGCCCCTGTCCGCGATCGGGCTATTTTCCGCGACCAGCACGGATCTGCCCGTCACGCTCGATCAGTTCGTACAGGTGCCGGCGCTCGTCACACCCGCTCCCAACAGCGCCTTCGACGGCAAAACGATCTCACTTAGCATCGCACCGGGCGGGGCAACTCCTGACCTGTTCGTGCTCGACATCGAGGGCGGAGGCGGTTTGGTCGATTGGCAGATCGTCGCACCGGGCGATACGCCGAGCTTCACCGTGCCCGATCCGTCGTTAGTTTCGGCCGATCTGGGTCTCGCTCAAGGCTCGCTCACCATTACCGTCAGCGCGGCCAAGGTGACGGACTTCAGCTACGGCGCGCTGCGCTACCGGCAACTCACCACGTCGGGTTGGAGTGCGTACGCTCAAGACATCTTTTTCGCGAGCTATTGAGCGTGCCGACGCGCGCTCACAATCCGCTGCTCGCCTTTGCTCTGGTCGTCTTGGGCTGTGGCTACGACCGAACCGACCGCTGGCTCTATCATCCCTCCCCTGCTCCGCCGCTGTGCGCACTCGGCTCCGAGCGTTGTCACGGCGCGCTCGAGAGCTGCGAGCAGAGCGCATCCGGCCCGGTCTGGCAAACGCTCGATGACTGCGCCGCGCGCGGCCTGATTTGCGCCCCAAGCCTGCTCGCTTGTCGCACGTGCGAGCCCAATGGCACGAGCTGCGAAGGTCAGACCGTGATGCAGTGCGACGCCACCGGCAATAGCGCGACGCCGATGGAGACGTGCGATACGAAGGCGTACGAGGCGTGTCGCGACGGTGTTTGCGGGAGCCTGTGCGTAGCCGCCGCGCGCAATCGCAGCAACGTCGGGTGCGAATACTTCGCTGTCGATCTCGACAACGCGGACGTGAGCGACTCACAGAACGCCGCGGCTCAGCAGTTCGCGGTGGTGGTCAGCAACCCAAACGACGACGTCTCGACCGAAATCACCATCGAACAGGACGACTCACTGCCGGGTTCGGCGAACGCCCCGTACACCGTCGCCAGCGCCACGATTCCGCCGCTCGGCCTGCGCATTTTCCGGCTGGGACCGCGAGAAGTCGACGGCTCACCGGACGGCCAATACAACACCGGAACCAACACCGCGCTCACTCGCCACTCCTTCCGCTTGCGGTCGACCTTCCCAACCGTCGCCTATCAATTCAATCCGCTCGAGAACGTCAACGTGTTCTCGAACGACGCCTCTCTGCTCAAGCCGACCGAAGCCGTCACACCCGACGGCAGCTCGCTCGTTGCGTCCTACGCCGTCCTCGGTTGGCCACAAACCATCGCCGCGACCAGCGACCCTGACACGAATTTCAGCCCGCAGTCGCCGGTCAGCTTGCGCGCGTTCCTGACGGTGGTTGGCACTCAAGCAGGCACGCACATTCACTTGAACAGCACGACACGCATCCTGGGCGGAGGCGCCGTCCCGGCCACGCCCAAGAACGGCACCCTCGATTTCGACCTCGGCGCCTTCGATGTATTGAACCTCGAAACCGACGATTTCAACGCGGATTTCACGGGCTCCGTGCTGGCGGCCAACGCGCCGATCATCGTGTTCAGCGGTAGCGAGGCGAGCGACGCGCCCTTCTTCAACAAGTTGTCCGAGCGCCAATGCTGCGCGGATCACCTCGAGCAACAGCTCGACCATTTGCGCACGGCCGGCAAGAAATTCGTGGCCACGGTTTCGCCGAATCGAACGAGCGCGGTGCACGCGGCTGGCGGCGTGATCGGTGAAGCGCCGCAGCCGGAGTACTTCCGCGTGATCGCGGCGACCACGGCCGGCGCGCATGTGACGAGCACGCTGAGCGGGCAGTTTCAACAATTCGATCTGGCGACGCTCGGGTCGTTTCAGGATCTGACGAGCGATGCGCACTTCATGCTCGAGAGCGATCAGCCCGTGATGCTGTCCAGCGTGTCGCCCAGCCAGCAAGCTGCCAACGTACCGACGGGCCTGCCGGGCGGTGACCCAAGCCTGCTCGTGATCCCGCCGATCGAGCAGTTTCGTTCTTCTTACGTGTTCTTGAATCCTGACAAATATGTTTTCGACTTCCTGCGCATCATCGCGCCGGAGGGCGCCACGGTCATGCTGGACGGCGTGAACGTGGACGACGTCGACGGCTGCGTGCCGAGCGCAGGCGACGGACTTGCGAGGCCTGATTTACGCACGCCGCCGGGCCCTGCCCCTTTCACGGTCTTCACCTGTCAGCTGAGCTTCCCGGTGATCGACCCGACTCAGGCAGCGCCACTCAACGTCTCGCCCGGCCTTCAAAATGACGGCGTGCATCGCGTGGAATCCGATCAGAAAATCGGCGTCCTGGTGGACGGCTTCGATTCGTTCGTGAGCTACGCTTACGCGGCCGGCACGGAGCTCACGTTCATCGTTCCGAAGTAGCGCCCGAGCGTTTTCCGCCTGCGAACTACTCGACCCACCCGAATTGAAGCCGTCTGAGGCGACTCTCGCTGACGAGCGCCTCGTCGTCTTGCCGCCCTGGGACGCCGAGCAAGGCACCCCAAGCGAGCGTGGACACCTGCCGCGAGCCCAGCAGCTCGGACGCGACGCGCGTCGCACGTTCGCGGTCACCCGCGTCGAACAGCGCGGCTGCCGCCAATCCGCGCAGCCCTTCTCGGCGCGCATTCTGAGCACACGCGGCGAGCGATTCGAGCCAGCGCTCCTCGCCGAAATCGCGAGCCAAGTGCAACGCAGCGCGCAAGCCTGCCTCGCTGGCGAGCGACGACTTCGCCAGCGCTTCCAGCATCGGTCGCGCCGCGGACGCGCGGCGATGCGCCATGCGAAAAAGAAAAGTCGTATCTCGATCCGCGCTCGGGCGATCACTGAGGCGCGCCAGGAGTTCGGCCGTGGGCCGTACGTCCGGTGGCGGTTCGTTCGCAGAGAGCGCCCAAGCAACCAAGCTCCACGCTGGACGAGCGCTCTCCGCACCGAGGCGCGCGCGCTCGCGGGCCTGAGCGATCGCGGTGCTGTCGCCGGCGCGCACGGCGACTTCGGCGAACACGAGCCAGCGTCCGAGGTGGCGCTCGTCCTCGCGAAGCACGGAGAGCGCGGCGCCCACCGTCGGAGCGAGCGGCGTGTGCCAGGTGAGCGGGACGAACAGCTCGGCGCACAGCGCGATGCGATGGCTTTCCTTGATCCTGGGCGCGAGCGAGGCGATCTGGGTGCCGGCGGACTCGCCGCGCGCAATCCGCGCGATCTCCGCTGCGAACGCGATGTGAGCGTGTCGGCTGCCCGCCAGGCGCGCCAGCGGGGCCGCGAGCGCCGGGTCCGAGCTCAGACCCACTGCCGAGATCGTGGCAAAGGTACCTGACTCGTCGACCTCGAGCGCTTTCTTGAAAGACGCAGACCCCCGCTGATCTCCCGATTCGGCCAGGGCACGCGCGAGCGCGCCGTACAACGGCCGACCGAACGAGCCTCGACGCACCATCACTTCGAACGCGGCGAACAGCGCGGCGCGGAGCCGGTCCGAGTGGGGGCAGAGCGTGCGCAGGGCGCCCGCCAGCTGATTCTCGTGCGCCGGCTTCCGTCGCAGGGCAGCGCGCAGATCGCTCTCGAGACGAGCAACGACCTGCTCGCCAAAGCTTTCGCTTCGCTCCGCCCGGGTGACCATAAGCCGAGCCTCCCAGGCTAACACTCCTTCCCTCAATCCTCCAATACGCATTCACGGCCAAGGAGCTCGGGTTTGGTGCTACAAATTCAGCCGCCGTCGGT
>DASYCR010000306.1:0-2863 GCA_036500095.1 Polyangiaceae bacterium | reverse complement strand
AGACGATCGCCGACTCCACATGGCCGCCCTCGTCGACGACCAAGGACAACACGACCTGCACCTCGAGCGGCGGTGCGTTTTCAGGAAACGGCACCAGCACGGGCGCCACCGGCTCTGCCACCACGACCTGCGCGCGTGCGGAGCGACTTGCGAACGAGAGCGCGAGCCCGAGCGCAAACGCGCACAGTCGCGGCGTCCGCCGCGCGAGAGCTCGCCATTTCGTGAAGCACGTCACATCAACACGAACTCGCCGACCAACCCGGTGGCGCCGCCGTCTGCGCCCGCGTTCGAGTCACCCGGCACGTCCGAGGTGAAGGTGTACGCGCCTTCCACGGCCGGTGTCGCGAACATGGTCGTCGAGCTGGCTCCCGGCGCAAGCGCGGGGATGTTCGCGTTGGCCGGGAAGCACGACATGCTCGGACAGCCAGCGGGCAGACCCGTGGGCACACACCCGATCGACAGACTGTGCGGCTTGGTGCCGACGTTCGTGAGCGTGAGCGTCACGTTGCTCAAATTCTGTACGGCGATGTTCGGCTCGGTCGAGCCGCTGTCGACACCGCCAACGGCAAACGCCGTGTCGCTCACGCTGAGCAGCACCGTGTTATTTCCGCCCACGACGCCGTCCTGGTCGCCCGTATCGCAGCTGTCGTCGTTGTCGCTCTTGCTACTGCTGCACGCGCTCACCAAGAGCAGTCCGAGCAGCACCGGGAGCATTTTGAGCTCGCGCATGCAAGGGAGGCTACAGGGCAATCGCTCGCGGGCGTATCCGACAAGTGTCGGAGTTCGGCGCCTTCGTGCTAGGTTTTATGCGGAGTTTTCGTGGCAAATCGTAAGGAATGGCCGCTCGCGGCTTACCTACTGCTCGGCTTCATCGCCGGCACCGCGTACGTCGCATTCGATCTCGTTTCCGAGGCGAGGCTCAAAGCGCACACGCTCACGGGCGCGTTGGCCGGTGCGCATTCGCTGATCGACCACTTGATCCCGCTGCTGACAGGCACGTTGATCGGCCTCTCGCTCTACCACTCTCGGCTGCGCGCGCGCCTGGCCGCGGCGGAGGAGAGCGCGAGCCGCGCCGAGGCGTTGCGCACGCGCCTCCTCAAGGTGGAGCGAGATCAAGCGGTTTGGGTCGTCGCCGCAGCCGTGCTGCATGAATTGAACAATCCCTTGCACGCAGTCGGCCTATTGCTCGACGAATATCGCGCGTGCGCGGGTGACGAACCCCAGCGGAGCGAGCTCGTCGAGCGCGCGCACGCACAAGTAGAGCGCGCGCTGTCGCATCTGGACGCGCTGCGCACGATGCAGAGTCGCGGCGAGCCCGAGGGTCAACGCATCCAGCTCGAACGACTGATCGCGACGCTGGCCGACGACGTGAGAGCGCTGGCGCAAGCCGACGGAGTGGTCGTGCGCACCGAGTGCCAGGCCGACGTGGTCGTCAACGCGGACGCGAGCTACGTGCGCACGATCCTCGAGAATCTGCTGGACAATAGCTTGCACTCCTTGAGCAGTAGGCAGGGCGGGACCGCGCGCATCGAACTCCGCGCCCTCGGTGGTCGCGCAATCGTGAGGGTGCTGGACGACGGCCCGCCCCTCGAAGCGGGCGTGCGCGCCACGCTGTTCGACCCGCTCCGCACGACCAAGAGCCAGGGCCTCGGCCTCGGTCTACCGATCGCGCGGGCGCTGGCGCGCGCCATGCAGGGCGAGCTCTCGCTCGAAAGCGGCGAGCTCAAGGCATTTCGTCTCGAGCTCCCGCTCGCGAGCAAGCCATGAAGAGCACCCGCAAGACGGTCCTGCTCGTCGAGGACGAGTACGACACGCGCGAGTTACTCGGCAGAGCGCTCGAACGCGCCGGCTACGCATGCGTCTCCGCGGGAGACCGCGAGCAAGCGCTGAGCGTCGCGCACGCGAACGAAAGCATCGACGTGGTCGTAACGGACGTTGTTTTGGGCGCAGACAATCGGGGGGGGCTGGCGCTCCTGACGGACCTTCGCACGCTCGGCGTGCGCGCGCCCGTGGTCGTCATCACCGCATACGCTGACGTCGAAAAGCTAAAAATAGCCCTCAACGAGGGCGCCGCGCACTTCCTGGAAAAGCCGTTCAGCGCCCCGAAATTGCTGGCCGCGATCGAGCGGGTGCTCGCGAATCACCGCGCCCTAGACCACGCGGTCGAGGAATTGCTAACGCGCGCGCAGCTCACCGACAAGGAGCTCACCGTCGCGCGCCTATTACTCGACGGCCTCTCGAGCAGCGAGATCGCAGAGGTCGAGCACAATAGTCCGAAGACGATTCGCCAACACGTCACACAGATCTACGCAAAGTGTGGAGTGACCAGCCGGGCTCAGTTTTTTCGTTTGGCGTATTTGCGCTGAAAATGAGAGCGCGCCGCTACTCCGAACAAGCGGCGCCCGCCGCGGCAACCGTCAGATGAAACTTTGGAGCCGGACATGACTTGGCGCACACGGGAGCGGCGCAACTGGCTTGTCCAAAGGGGATCACGTACGCGCAGCCGCCCGCGGAGCAGGCGTAGCTGATACCGGTCTTGGGATCTTGGCCCGTGATCACGGGTGCGGCCACGACGCACTTGCCGCTCAGATTCACGTAACCTGGCGGGCATTGATTCAAGACGGGGCAAGCATTGGCTGCACGGGGACTGCCGTCGGGGCAGGCCGAGGCGCAGGTCCCCGTCACACTGTCCCGCTTCGCGCCCGCAGGACAAGCAGCCGCCGGCGGCGTGGGCTTCGACGGCGGCAGACCACCCGCGGCCGGCGACACGTCGATGATGTATGCGCTAAGGATATTGTTCTTCAGCGTCGTTTCATGAATCCACGCGTAGCCGCCATCGCCCCAGTGGACGCCCCACGAGTTT
>DASYCR010000305.1:0-11681 GCA_036500095.1 Polyangiaceae bacterium | reverse complement strand
CGAGCACCGACGCGCGGCCGCGTCAATGCGGCAAAAAGGGATCTCAATCTGGGATGCCGCTGCAAAAATCCTCTGCGCGCAGATGCGCACGCACGACATGTTGCCAAATTTTCTCCTTCTTCACGACACCTTAGCTTTGGTCGCGGAGCCGACGATGCGCTAAACGGTTTCACGCCGAGCACGCGAGCCGGCGTTCGCGACCTGGACGCTCAGTGGCACGATCTTCCTTTCGAGGCACGCAGCGATTCGAGCTGGTTAGACTGCTCGGCCGCGGCGCCAACGGCGCCGTCTATGAGGCGATCGACCGCGAACATGACGCGCGCGTGGCTCTGAAAGTGCTCGCCGAGCAGAGCCACGAGGCGATCGCGCACTTCAAGAACGAGTTCCGCTCACTGCAAGGCGTGCGGCACAAGAACCTCGTCGAACTCAACGAGCTACTCTTCGATGAAGGGCACTGGTTGCTCAGCATGGAGCTCGTTCGTGGCACGGACATCGTTTCCTACGTGCGCGGGGCGAGCCCGGAACAACCGAGCGCAGCTCAAATTCAGGCTGCGCCCGAGGACGAGACGCTGCGGGCTCGCTCGCCATCGCTCAGCGAACACGGCGCGCCAGCTCCAGTCGGGTCGTTCGTCGCGGAGCGCCTCGGCGCTTTCGCGGAGCTTGCCGACGGGCTGAACGCGCTGCACACGGCCAACAAGATCCATCGCGACCTGAAGCCATCCAACGTGTTGGTCGACACGAACGGGCGAGTCGTGATCCTCGACTTCTGTTTGGTCGCTGACCTGGACGCGCTCGGCTCGGTGAGGCACGAGCACGTGCTCGGTACACCGCGCTACATGGCTCCCGAGCAGGCGACATTGAGGCAGGCCGGACCGCCAAGTGATTGGTACGGCCTCGGCATGATGCTGTACCAATCCTTGACCGGCCGTCTACCAGACGACGCGAGTGAGGCCGACGGCTCGCTTGCGCTGCACGACGTCGCGCCGGGCGCGCTCGGCAAACTCGTGCGTGAGCTCCTGGCGCGCGACCCTGAAAAAAGAGCCGGTTACGCTGCCGTGCTCGCGTGCCTCTCCGCCGGGAACGCGCGGAAACCTAGCGCGCCTCCCGGGGCGTCATTCGATTCGTTCTTCGTCGGGCGCAGAGCGGAGCTCTCGGCTTTACACGAGGCCTTCGCGCGAACGCAGCACGGAGAGCCGCTCGCGATCGTCGTGGAGGGGGAGTCCGGCGTCGGCAAAACCTCGCTAATCGAGCGGTTTCGGCATGAACTCCGCGCCGAGGAGCCGCGCGCTCTCACCTTTACCGGACGCTGTTTCGAGCGAGAATCGCTGCCCTACAAAGCGATCGACGGGGTGATGGACGGCGTCTGTCATTACCTGAGCGAGCTGCCGGTGTCGGAGGCCGCGCGGCTCTTGCCGGATAACGCGCGCGCGATGGCACAGGCTTTTCCCGCGCTGCACCGGCTCGACGCGGCGCTCGGCGGACCGACATCGAGCGACCCGATCGAACCTCAAGTGCAACGCTTGCGCATTTTTGCCGCGCTCCGCGAGCTGTTCGCCCGCCTCGCGAGGACGCGGCCGCTCGCGCTGATCATCGACGACATGCAGTGGGCGGACATCGACAGCATGACGCTGTTGTCATTTTTGCTGCGACCGCCAAACGCGCCACGCCTGCTACTCATCGCCTTGCGGCGCCCGCGCGTAGGAACCGAGCAGACTCCGCTGCCCGGTCAAGTCATCGAGCTGGCACTCGGGCCGCTCTCGCGTGAGGAAGCGAGCGCGCTCGTGCGTCGGTTGCTCGAATCACACAGCGAGCCCGGTGTGTCCGATGAGCGCGTGCACTGGCTCGCCGATGAAGCGCGCGGCCACCCGCTGTTTCTACGCGAGATCGTGCAGGAGACACGCGCGAGCCCAGGCGTATCCGCATCCACTCGACTCGAAGACGCGCTCTGGCACCGGGTCGAAACGCTGGACGGCCCGGCGCGACAGCTCGTCGAATTGACGTGCGTCGCCGGCAAACCCGTTGCCCAGCGCACGATGCTGGCGGCGCTGAGCGACGCCGAGCCCGGCACGACCGCCATGCGCGACGCGGCCCACCCCTCGAATCCCACGGCGGAGTTGCGCCATGCGTGCCTGATCCGCACGAGCGGCTCACATCCGAGTGACACGATCGAGCCGTATCACGATCGCGTCCGCGAGGCCGTGCTCGGGCATCTGTCGCCAGAGTGTTTGAAGGAGCGACACGCTTGCCTCGCACGAGTGCTCGAGCGAGCCGAGCAGCCCGACGCAGAGGGGCTCGCGGTGCACTGGCAGGGAGCCGGCGATCACGCGCGCGCCCAAGCGTTCGGTTTACTCGCGGCCGAGCAAGCCGCTCACGCGCTCGCGTTCGAGCGCGCAGCGCGGCTATATCGCGTCGCGCTGAGCCTGGCGCCGCTCGAACCGACGGCGTTTCGCGCGCATTCGAAGAACCTTGGCGACGCGCTGAGCAACGCGGGCCGCGGGCTCGAGGCAGCGCAGGCCTACCAGGCTGCCGCGCGCGGCGCGCCGAAGCTCGAGGGCTCGCACCTCGAGCGGCTCGCGACCGAGCAGCTGCTGAGGTCCGGCTACGTCGAGCAAGGGATTCGCTCCGTCTCGAAGGTCTTGCAGCACATGGGGATCGCTACGCCAAAGCATCGCGTCACGGCGCTCGTGTCGCTCGGCCTGCTGCGCGCGCACCTGCGCCTGCGCGGCTTTCACTACGAGCAGCGCGCGGCCGACGAGATTTCGCCGCTCGAGCTCGAACGAATCGACAGCACCTGGACGGCCGCTATTTGTCTGACGATGTTCGACAACGTCCGGAGCGCGGAGCTGCAGTGCAAGAACACGCTGCTCGCTCTGCGCGCGGGCACACCGCTGCAGGTGCTCCGCGCGCACACCGCGGAGGCTATGTTTCTCGGCTTGGGAGGGCAGTCGAATCGACGGCGCATCGAGCGCCTGCTCGGTGCCGCGCGCGCGTTGGCGACGGAACTCGGCCACCCGCACGCTCACGCCTGGGTCGCGCTCAGCCGCGGCGCGACCGCGTTCTTCCTGGGGGACTGGCAAGAGGGGCAGCGGGAATGCAAGATGGCGGAGGCATTTTTTCACCAACAACCGGGCGCGCTGTTCGAGCTCGGCAGCGCGCGCGCCTTTCGCGTGTGGTCGTCGATGATGCGCGGCGAATTTCGCGAAGTGCTGAAGCTCGTGCCGGGCTACATCGAGGAAGCTGAAAGTCGCGGGGATCTCTATGCCGCCACGTATCAGATGACCGGCTTCAGCAACGTCGCTTGGCTCAGCGAGGACAACGTCCACGAGGCGAGGCGCATGCTCGGGCTCGCCGAGCAGCGCTGGCCGACCGAACAGTTCGACGTGCCGCGCTACATGGATCTGATCGCCGCGGCGCACATCGAGCTCTACGACGGTACGGGCCCGGTTGCGTATCGACGCGTACTCCGAGATTGGGCATCGCTGCGCTGGGGGGTGGCGTTTCGTGCGCAGATCACCCGCTTTGGCATGCGCTTCGTGCGCGGCTTGTCGGCGCTCGCCGCCTACGACGCGCAGCCGGATCGGCGGCTCGTGCGGGACGCGCTGACCTGCGCGCGCGACATTGCGCGTGAGCGAGTCGTCTGGAGCGGCTGCTTCAGCGAGATTCTCCTATCCGGTGTCGCGACTCGTCGGCACGCGCCCGACCAGGCGCTTGCGCATCTCGAGCTCGCGGAGCAGCACGCCGAGGCGACCGGTATGGCGTTGCATCGAGCGGTGGTGAGACATCGTCGCGGCGAGCTGCTCGGCGGCGACCAAGGTCGCGCGCTGACGGCCGAAGCGCAGGCCTTCATGACCGAGCAGGAGATCCGGCGGCCGGAGCGCATGCTCGACATGCTGAGCCCAACCGTACGGCCCGCGTAGGCACTTCGTTCGTGGTATGGGAGTCCACGCCGCAGCCATGAAAACCCTCCGCCGAGCTGCCGCATGCTGTGTCGCTTCACTGATTGCGAGCGCGTGCCTCAATCCAGACCGAGACACGTTGCCTGGCGCGCCCAGCCGCTCGGCACACACGGGCGGCACTGCAGGCGCGAGCGCGCTACCAGTTCCGCCCGGCCCGAGCAATTTGCCGCGACCCAGCGGGACGAGCGCGAACCTGCGCGTGTTGCCCTGGGCGGGCTTCGGCGCCGCCGTGTCGTACACCTTCGATGACTCGCAGCCCTCGCAGATCGAGCATTGGCCCGAGCTCAAGGCGGAGCACACGCGCGTCACGTTTTACGTCAATCCGTCGGGCAATTGGTACGCCGGCTACGACGCGACGTGGCGCGACGCGATCGCGCAGGGTGATGAAATCGGCAATCACACCGTGCACCATTGCCACGCCGACCTCGCCGGCTGCAGCAACAACGCGGGCAGCATCGAGCAAGAGATCGATCAGTGCTCGACGTACATCGAGACGCAGCTGGGCCAGTCGGACGTGTGGACGTTCGCGTTTCCATTCGGAGACGCCGGCTACGCGCCGGCCGCGAAGAGTCGCTTCTTGCTCGCGCGCGGCGTGAACTCCGGCAGCATCGCGGTGGGCGACGCGACCGATCCGTTCAACCTGCCGACGATCGGCGCCGCGGGCGGCGAGGCGGCCTCCGTGTTCTCGGCCGACATCGACGGCGCCCTCGCGCAGCAGCACTGGCTCATTTTGCTCTTTCATTCCATCTTGCCCACGACCCAGAACTGGTACGCAGGCGTCGACATCGCGGCCATCACCGGCAGCATGGAGCACGCGAAGGGACTCGGTCGCGTGTGGCTCGGCAGCGTGATCGACATCGGCGCCTATTTTCTCGGACAGCGCGCGTTCGAAGCCAGCCCGCCGAGCGCGCACGACGACCACACCAGCTGGCGCTGGCAGCTGCCGGCGCATTTCCCGCCGGGTCGCAGCCTGCGCGTCGCCGTCGACGGCGGCACGCTCTCACAAAACGGGCAGCCGCTCGTCTGGGACGCGCATGGTTACTACGAGGTCGCGCTCGACGCGGGGAGCTTGAACTGGAGCCGCTAACAGAACATCGGCGAACTCACTGGGCTCCGCTATCGATCGCGCGACGCGCTCTCTCCGCCGCAGCTTTGGCCACGGCGGCCAGCGCACTCGCGGTCGCCTGCCTCAGGCCGCCGCCCGAAACAGCTGATGCGGCTGGCTCGCCGAGCTCCAAGACCGCGCACGCAGCAGCGGAGCCCATGGCGGAGCTCGACGCCTGGACCGCCGCAGCGCGCATGAGTCCGGGCGTCAACATCGGCAACACGCTCGACAACACCACCAGTTGGGAAACGGGCTGGGGCAATCCTCGCATCAGCAAGGCCTATGTGCAGGCCCTGGCCGCGCTCGGGTTCAAGACCGTGCGTGTGCCGGTCGCTTGGGACACCTACGCCGTCGACGGTCGCATTCAACCCGAAAAGCTCGCAAGGGTCGGCGAGGTCGTCGACTGGATCACGCGCGCCGGCATGTTCTGCGTGCTCAATATCCACTGGGACGGCGGCTGGATCGACTCGAGCAACAAAGCCCGCTTTGCGGCGACCTACGCCACCTTCAGCCCCGACGCGGAAAAGAAGTATCGCGGCTACTGGAGCCAGATCTCGAATTTTTTCGCCGGCAAGAGCGAAAAGCTCCTGTTCGAAGCGCTCAACGAAGAAACGAATTTCGAGCGCGCGGGTTCGCCGCAAAACGCCTACGCGACGCTGACGCACGTGAACCAGCTGTTCATCGACACGGTGCGGAGCACCGGCGGCAACAACGCGAAACGCCTGCTGATCGTGACCGGGTATTCGACGGACATCATGAAGACGTGCAGCAGCGACTACAAATTACCGAGCGACACGGCTCCGCACAAGCTCTTCATCTCGGTGCACTACTACACTCCGTGGCAGTTCGTGGGCATGACCGAGGACGCCGACTGGGGAAAGGTGGCACTCACTTGGGGCAGCCCAAGCGACGTCGGCGAACTGAATCGGCTCTTCGACACGATGGCCGAGTTCTGCACGCAGCGCGACGTCCCGGCCTTCATCGGCGAGTTCAGCGCGAGCGACAAGAAAGAGGTCGCCTCGCGCGTGCGCTGGATGTCCGCGGTGGCCAAAGCCGCACTCACCCGCAAAATGGTGCCCGTCTTCTGGGAAGTCGGCACCGACATTGCTCGCCGCCCACCCTACAGCCCGAGCCCCGCGCTGGCTCAGGTGCTGCAAAGCATGAAGTAGCGGAGCACGCGCGAATCCGTGCGACCGGGGAGGCATTTTACCTTCGGCCACGAAGGGTCACGGACAAACATGGTCTTTGCTCGTGAGCGTCTTGACCGCGGACAGGAGCTGCGTGCCGAGCAAATCACGTTTGGCAGCGTCCACGTTGCCCATCGCATCATTGGCGAGCGCACCGAGCACGCAGCGCCAACGATCCGTGACCGGCCAGGCAGCGCAGGCCTTCCAAGGCGCAGGGTATTGCGTGCTCAAAGCGGCGGCGGAATCTTTACACAGATTCTGAGCTTCACTCCGGTGCTGTGCGATCAATTGGGAGACGGACGGGCACTTCGCGGAATCCTGAAAACAGTCGATGTTTCGCGCGAGCTCTAGGTATTCGAGATAGCGCTGCTCGCACATGTCACAGCTGCCCGCGAACGGCGCAGCGGAACAAAATGATCCGGCGTCGTTAGCTCCGTCACACTTCAGCTTGTCCGCTTGGGGCAGCGGAACGTTGCTGAATTGCCCATGTTCGAAGACGACGTAGCTCTTGTTGTCGATCAAAGAAGGCAGGCGCACGAACGGCAGAACGCGCGGGCTGGCCTGTGCGTTGTCGGCCGGCGTCCCCTTGCCCACGCACGGCACGGTCGCGATCTCGGTCAACGATTCAGCTTGGAAAACGTCGTGCACATGACCGTAGATGTACGTCGCGCCTTGCAGCGCGTTCGCGAGCCTCGTCCCTAGACAGCGAGCGCCATAAGTCGTCTCGCACTCGTCCATGTCCTGTTGCGTCTCGGCTCTCTTGATCGCTTCGAACGGCATGTGGTGGGAAAGCACGAAGTGCGGGCCACTGACGGTCTGCAGGGTTTCGAGCCACTCGATCTGATCTCGCGAGATCGCACCGCCGAGCCCGATCTGGACGGGTTTCGATGTGGAGTCGCAAAGGACCGGTCGCGAACCGAGGTCCATGGTGTCGAGTACGGTAACGCCGAGCTTCGTCGCGTGCTTTGGGGGATCTGGCAGAGTCCAGCGTTGGTAAAAATAGCTCTGACGGTGGGACTCCGGGCTATCATCGGGGCCGAGCCGAAACGCGAATTCTAGCTGCCAGTCCTTGGCCTGCGTGACCCCTTTGAGCTGCACCCCGAGCGGGTAGTCTTGGGTCTCTTCAAGACTCAGCGCTTGGTGAAATTTCGTCGCCCAAACGGCCTCGTAGTACGCGAGTAGCTGACGAATGAAGCCTGTCTTCGTCAAGCGGCCACCGCGGTTTTCACAGACGCGCCCCCACAAATCGAAGGAGTACACGTCCCACGGCCCTTGGCCGGCTTCGGCGATCGCATCCGTGTCGTAACTGCCGTGGAAGGTCGCGTCGTGATTGCCAATCGCGACGATAAAAGGCAGCTGGGGGTGCGCCTTTAGCAGAGAAAAGATCTTTTTCGTCTCGTCGTTGCAAGAGAACTCGGCCATGTCGCCGCCGAACATGCCGAACGAGCGTTTGGATTCGTCGTTCAGTATTTGCTCGAACGCGAAAGGTAGCGAAAAATGTGCCTCCGAGTGGCGATAGAACGTGCGCGCCCAACGCGTGGTGACGCTTGGCGGTAGGTTAACTAGCTGCTTGCCGAGCTGATAGCGAACGTCGTAGTCCGTGAAAGGTACGGCGTATTGCGTGTCCGAGATCAGCAGAAAGCTCTGGTCGGACAGGTTCGGCGCGGGGCTCGCCACCACGTCGAGGCGGTAGAGCTCCTTGCTCTCTCCGCAAGAGACGAGCGCGGGCGCCAGCGCCGCGCAAGCAAGCGCGACTGCACAAGTGCGGAACAACAGAGTGATGGCTTTCATGGCACGTATTGCACCGCGGCGCTGACCTCGAACAGGTGAGCGAGCACGTCTCCCGTGTCGTACCCGTGGCCTTTCACGCGCGGAGAAGCGAAAACCGTCGAATATCCGAAGCGCTCCTGGCCGCTCGCCGAGGTGTCGAGAAAAAATGGGGCCGAACCGCGCATGGAGCCACCCAGCGTCAGCACCGTGTGCTTGCTGAGATCGGGCACCGCAAAGACACCCGACAGGCGCGGCTGGATGAACGCGGCCGCGAGCAGCCACTTGTCCTCGTACTTCACCGCAGCCTGTCGTGATACGAGCTCCGCGAACGGCGCCAGCCCGTCGACCAAGCTGAGGCTGCCGCCCACGTAGACCGCCGAGCTTTCGGTGGTAAATGGCACGCGAATAGTCAACCAATCAATCGTCGGTACATAGCGAATCCCAGTGTGACGAGTATCTTCGAGTTGATAGCTGCTGCTCCAGGAGGCTCGCAAAGAACCGGTGGGGACCAGGAAGCCTCGCCACGTGAGCTTGTGTTCGACGCCACCTCGCTTACCAATCGAGCGGATGACGTCCACGGTCGCGGACTTGAATGCCGCGCGAGCCGCGAGCGAGGCGTCCTCATCGTCGCGCGGCAAGAGCACGTACGAGGCGACACTCTTGGCCAGGCGTCCGTACAGCGCGGCGACCTCCTGGCAACTAGCCCCCCTACCGCAGCACACCTGCTCGATCACGGCGTCCGAAAATAGCGCGGACATCGCGCTGGTCGCGACCTCACGATAGTTCTTGCTCAGCGCGGCCGCGACGATTGGCCGCAGCAGGCCGCGCGGGTCCATCAGGCCGATGGCTTGATTCCATATGTCACAGGCATTCAAGTCCTTGACCGGGTAGCTGCCGTCGGCGTTTTTTTGAACCTGCTTGGGACACAGCTGGTCCGCGAGTTTTCCGTGAGCGGCACCGTCGAGCAGACTGAGCAAGTCGAACCCGCCGCTCGAGGTCTTGCCGACGCTGCGAACGGCGCCCACGAGCGTCTCGAGACTCTGTACGAGTCCAATCGCCGCGCGCAACAAGGCTTCGTTCGACGGATCCGCGGCCGCGGATCCACCAAGCGCGTGCAAGAGTTGTTGGAAGTCTTGTGAAGCCTCCGCCATGGCGGCAAGGTCTTGGAGCCGAGCGAGCCCTGGACCCGTAAAGGTGGGCGCGCTGGCCCCCGGTTGGAACTTGATCAGCACCCCCTCGGGGACGTTGCTCACCGAGACGGTGCCCTTGGGATCTTGGGCGTCGTGCGACAGGAGCGCCCGCGCGACTTGGACACCGCGCCCCTCCCCTGGCACGGTCGGCGCGTCTCCGTCGAGATCGCCCAGGGTGGCGACCAGATCCTGCACGGTGTGGCTGGCGTCGTTGACCTCGACGAGCGGAAAGTCCACCGGTGCAAACAACAAGCGCAACCCACCCGCTCGCGCTCGCAAGCTCGCCGACGGCTCGGCCAGGATGTCCTTGAACGACTTTTGCGCGAGAGTGAGCGCCTTCAGCGCATCGTCTGCGGCAAACACCGCGAACGGTCCTTCGCTCGGCAAGCTGCCGGTCGACCAGAGCGCGTGTACCTCTTCGAGGACCATCGTGCGCAGTTCCTGCACGGGCAAGCTAGGGGTCGAGGCCGCTGCGGCAGGGAGAGAGTGGTTGGAGACTGCATCAGCGGTGACCACCGAGACGGCCGTAATCAACAGCTCTTCCGCGTCCGCCGGGCGATCGCTGGCTGAAGCGATCACGGCTTGCGCAAACAGACAGGCGAGCTCGAGGTTCTGCTCGGGGTTTGGGCCCGAGCAGGCATCGAGTGGAAGATAGGCGCCTTTGTTCATCCTGCGCCGCGCTTGTTGCAGCTGCTGCTGATACTGCGCAGGGCCACCGACGTTTCGCATGTCGTCGGCGCACTTCGATTCGCCCGAGTTCGGCTCGAACGGCAGGATTGGCAAGAACTCGCTCAGCGGGATACTGCGCCTCTCCCGGAATGACTCGAACACGTAGTTTCCGGCCATCGCGATGGTCTCGCGCTGCAGCACGTCCTTCAGCGCCCCGAAATTGCGCTCGTAGAGTGCCTGCAGCGTCCCGGGAAAGTATTTCAAGAGCCCACCGGGCGAATAGCAGCCCAGGTTTGGCGCGATGCTCTCGGCTATGTCTCGCTCGATCAGCTCCGTAATGATGTCCTTGGCGTCGGAGTAGACATCCGCGGTGGTCGGTTGCGCGAGGGCAGCGCGTGGCGCAGCGAGCCACGCGCATAGCGCCAGCACGCTCGCGAGCCAAACCTTGGCCGCGCAGCATGTGCGACGCTCGTCTCGAATACTACGACCTTGCAAGAAGCCCTCACTCAGCGAAGCTGATGCTCGCGGCCGTTACTAGTCGGTGGCGCTGACAACTGTCAAAGGCAATCGAGATCGCTGACGCTGCTTCTCAAATTGAAACAGGCCGCGCAAGCTCACGTCGGGAGCGCCGACTTCGCCAGCACGCGAGCTCGAAAAAATAACCATTGTGAGTTGCGAGCAATCGCACGAGGAGACTAGCGTCTCGTCCAATCACGGCTGCAATATCTCGCTCGCTGCGCGGCGTCGCGACAACGAGCGCACGGAGGCTCCTCATGTCGGATGACAGTCATCAAAAAGTTCTGACTCGCCGTGATTTCGATCGCGGGCTCGTGTCATTGGGCACCGCCATGCTGGCGGGCTGCGCTCAATACCACCCGGCTTGCCCGAGCGATCGCAATCCGGATCCGCTCGATGGCTATTCGCCACGCTACCTGTCCTCTGCGGAGTGTGTGACCCTCGCCGCCGCCGCCGAAGTGATGATAGCGGAGTGTCCCGGCATAATTTCGGCGGCGGAGGTGGCCCGTCGCGCGGATCGTCTGCTGACCGCGATGGACGCACCCGCCGGAGCGCGCGCGCGCCTCGCGATTGCGGCCGTCGAGTCGCTCGCGGGTGTCTTCTCGTTCGAACTGAAGAGCTTTTCGGAGCTGTCCCTCGAGCACCGCCGGGAAGTACTCGACAAACTCGTGCACGGGTCTGGCTTACCGCGCGACATCACCCGCGTGTTCAAGATGCTGACGGTCGTTCCGTACTACTCACATCCCGAGGTTCGGCAATCGATCGGCTTCGTCGATTTCGAGCAGAGGAAGAGCTTCAGCACGCTGCCGGTGTTCGCCGCACGCAAGGCGCATCCGGAACCTATCAGCTTCGGCTGAGGTCGACCCATGGCGAACTATGACATCGTCGTGATCGGATCGGGCGCTGGTGGCAGTGTGATGGCCTATCGCCTCGCGCGCGCGGGCCTGCGCGTACTCGTGCTGGAGAAGGGCCGGCGCGAGAACACCGAGACCTTCTCCCACAACGAATTCGAGATGCTGCCGCGCGTCTACAAGAACGGAGGGTTGCAAACCACCGTCGACAACGGGATTGTGATCATGCAGGGCCAGACCGTCGGTGGCTCCACGGTCATCAACAATGCCATCTGGCTGCGCGCGAACCTCGATCGCATATTGCCCGATTGGGCGGCGCGCGGTGCGCACGTCGATCGCGCGCGGCTCGAGCATGCCTATTCGGACTTGGAGGCCGCGCTCGGCGTTGCGCCAATCCCGCCGGCCATGATGAACGCAGGCACCGGCTTGTTCACAGC
>DASYCR010000304.1:0-2665 GCA_036500095.1 Polyangiaceae bacterium | reverse complement strand
ACGCGAAGATCCTGCTTCGTGAAGGGCAGCCTGAGCAGGCGTTGCGCCTGTTGTATCCACTGGCCGGCAAGATCATCGATCCGGACGAGCGTCTGTTGTTTGGCGAGACCCGCCTGCGTGCGGCGGCAACCGCGCGCCACTTCGAAGAGGCGATGCAAGCAGCGCAGGAGCTCCTCGCGCGAGCCACGACGGAAACGCGGGCAACGGCGGAGAGCGCGCTGCGCGAGGTCGTGCAAACGGCCAAGAAGGACGATTTGGTCGCCAGCGTGATCGAACTGGATCAAGCAGCGACGCACGACAACGATGCTGAGCGCGCTGCAGCGCGTGACTGGCTACGCCGCTTGCTGAGGGAACGCTTGACCGAGCTGGCGATCAGCGGACGCGATGCGGCGCTCGCGCGATCGTTGATCGACTCAGCCCGCGGCTCCGAGCGCGGCGGCGGCGATGCTCCTTTGGCGGCTGTGGCCAACGGCGGGCGAACGCTGCCGCAAATTGCAGGTCGCGCGCTCGGGCTCGTGCTCGCGATGTCCAATGCAGACGTGCGCCGCCGTTCGGTGAGCGTGGCGGCCGGCGTTTCACGTGCGCTCGGTCTGCCCGACTCGCTCGCCGACGCGAAGGGCGTGCGCTTGTTGACACAGGACGACGCGGGGAGCGCCGCCGGTCTGCTGAACGCGATGAGTGAGCTTGCCGCGTCCGGCGCTGCGATTCTGGTGGCGGGCATGGACGGCGAAATGGCGTCCCACGCCGCGCGCTTCGCGCAGAGCAGCGGGGTTGCGCTGATGCTGATCGCTCCGCCGGCCGACACCGCGCTCGTCTCGCACAACACATTCTTACTGGGAGAAGGTCCCCACAGCGAGGAAGCGCTCGCGTTGAGCGAGCTCAATCGCCGCCACCTGGCTCGCTTCGCGCGCATCGACGGTGGTAGTCGCGCGTGCGATCCGACGGCGCTCGCGCCGCGCTTCGCGATCGACGAGTGGCGTCGGGACAAGGTCTTGGCGCTACTGATGTTCGGCGACGCCGGCTGCGCGAGCGATCTCGCGGTGGAGCTCCGCAAAGCGCGCTTGAGCGTTACGCTCGGTCTGGGCCTGGAAGCGAGCCAGCTGCTTTCGACCGGGGAAGTCGGTAGCCCGAGCTTCGGCATCGGGGCAGGCAAATTTCCTCGCGTCGAGCCAGCGCCAGGCGGGACCGGCGCGCCGCGTGGGCTCGCTCCGCTCGACTGGTACGAGGCTCTTGGCCACGATGCCGCGGCCCTGGCAGAGGTCGCCTTGGCCGGCTTTCCAGAGGGAAGTGTCGTCGATCCTCAGCAAGTGGCTGCGTTGCAGCGAAAGGCTTCGAGCGAGCTAAAGAGCGCCCACGCGGATCTCTGGACGACCGACGAGCGCGGCTTTTCCGCGGATGGCATCCTGCCACGAACGCTGCGTGTGATAAGCAAAGGCACCGCTCCGCTGCCGTGACCGAGTTCGCACTTCCCACCCGCCGCGCCACGCAAGAACTCGCGCGGCGGCTCGCGCCGCTGCTCGCGTCAGGCGATCTCTTGATCCTGGATGGGCCGCTCGGCTCTGGGAAGACGTTTTTCGCGCGTGCGTTGTGCCGAGCACTCGGGCTCCCCGCATCACAGCGCGTGCCGAGCCCGACGTTCACGCTCGTTCACGAGCATGCAACGGAGCCGCCCGTCGCTCACGCAGATCTTTATCGGCTGACGGGCCTCGAGCAAGTGCGTCAGCTCGGCCTCGATGCGCAGCGGGATGAGGGTCGTCTGCTCGTGGTGGAGTGGGGTGAGCCGTATATCGAACTGCTCGGCGGCGACGCGCTGATCCTGAGGTTCGGGCTCGACCCTCGCCTCGCGCGTTTCAGTGCGACGGGACCACGCGCACAGCGTGTGCTCGCGGCGTTGTGTCGCTAAACCGGCTCATTTTCGAGAGCGAGCGTCCAATGCGCCCCGAGATGATGCTAAGCGTGCAGAGTGGCTGAAGAGGAGCTGTCCGAGAGCGAGTCGCCAGGGCTCGCCAGCACGCTGTTCGGGCCAGCACTGGCAGCGCTGGAGAGCGTCGGACAAGTGCTGTCGTTGACCGCGGAGACGATTGTCTGGGCCATTCGCCCGCCGTACCGAATCGCGCAGCTGTTCAATGCGATGGAGTTCATCGGTGTGCAATCGGTGTTCATCGTCTCGTTGACCGGCATTTTCAGCGGGATGGTGCTGGCCTTGCAGACGGTGCATAGCTTGCGCCAGTTCAGCGCCGAGGGTGTCGTCGGCTACATCGTGGCCGTTTCGATGACCCGCGAAATCAGTCCGGTCTTCGCCGCGCTGATGGTTGCCGCGCGTGCAGGCAGCGCGATGGCGGCGGAGCTCGGCAACATGCGCGTTACCGAGCAGATCGACGCGATCGTGACGATGGCCGTGAGCCCGGTGCAGTACCTGCTCTCGCCGCGGCTGCTGTCTGGCGTCTTGATGCTGCCGCTGCTCTGTATCCTGTATTCGTGCGTCGGCATGGTGGGGGCTTGGATCGTCGCGGTTCAGTGGCTCGGCGTGGACCCAGGCGTTTTTCTGCACAACCTCGAGCGCTTGGTGCCTGGTGACTATTTCATGGGCTTGATCAAGTCGGCCGTGTTCGGCTTCTTGATCGCCGCGATTTCGTGCGCGCGAGGTTACTACGCGTCCGGAGGT
>DASYCR010000303.1:0-4001 GCA_036500095.1 Polyangiaceae bacterium | reverse complement strand
GGCCGACTCGCCAGCTGGCACCGAGCGCGCGCACCTCGACTACTCCCTCGCTCACGAGCACGCGCGTCCGCACGCGCGGATTGCAGTCGTCGGCGCGATCGGCCACGACGACCTGAAATGCCGTGCCGCGCACCTCGACCTCGCCGTCGGGCGTGCCAATTACGAAGCGTTCGCCGACTCCAAGCTTGGCGACTTTGGCGCTCAGCGCGCCCCGCGCGAGCGAGAATCGTTGCAACGCACCGGTGGAGATCACGCCGAGCCGCGCGTCGTGCTCGATGTCCAAAGTGGTTCCGCTGGAGAGTGCAAGCGCAGCGCCACCGTTTGCACTGGTGACGAGCTCGGAGCCGGCCACCAGCGAATCTCCGCGATTGAGCGGTCTCACCTGCTGCCCACTCACGAGCTCGGCACCTGCGGCGCGCGGGTAGCCGAGCGCGCTCACGCCGCCCGCGACCGCCGCTGGCCGCTCGACTCGATAGAGCGCCCACAGCGCGGCCGCCGACGAGAGCGCCAGCACGCCTACGGCGAGCGAGCGCTTCCAAACGCGGCGCCGCGCCTTGCGTGCGAGCCCTCGCGCGATGAACGCGATCGCGCGCTCCCGCTCGGCCTCGCTGGGCGCCGCGGCGTCCGTCTGGTCACGGCGCAAGAGCGCGGCCGCAGCCTGGGCATGGCGCGGTATCGTCACGGCACCCACTCCTCACTCACGAGTTGCTGCACCACGCTGCAGAGCTCTGGATCGCGCCCGATGCGTTCATGCAGATCGCGGCGACCGCGCACGAGCCGGCTCTGCGCGGCAGCCACGCTCACGCCGGTGATCTGCGCGACTTCTCGCAAGTCGTAACCGCACACGTCGTGCAGCAGGAACGTCCAAGAGCGATTGGCATCGAGCTTGGCCAGGTGATGACGCACTCGGCGCAAGGTATCGCGGAACGCGACCGGCGAGCGCGTCGAGCGCGCGGGAGCCTCGCTGTACGACGGCTCGAATAGCCGCCGCTCGAGACGCCGACGCCGAATGTGTTTGTACACGACGCGCGCGGCGATCACGCTCACCCACGCCTCGAGCGTGCAGTCCCCACGAAAGCTCTCGATACCGTCGATGACCTCGATGAACGCGAGCTGGCACAAATCCTCGACGTCCGCGTCAGACCTGCCGAGCAGGCGCGCCACGGTGCGGTGGATCACCGGCCACAAACGATCGTGCAGTGCGCCGGCGACATCGATGTCCGCCGCGCGCAGCGCCGCCAGCAATTGACTATCGTCGAGCGCGGGGCGCGGCGAGACCTCCAGAGCCGGCTCGGACTCGAGCAGCCGCAGGTGCCGTACGTTCGCGCTTTTGCTGGTCACGGTCGTCGATGGAAGGTGGCCTTGTGACGGTCCAACCAGGCAGCGCGTTTCGCTCACCGCCAAAGATCAGAGAAAATCGATAGTTTGCCAAGGCCATCAGCCCAGCCGTCTCAAAAACGAGCACGAATGCCCAGTTCGGCAATCGCTCGCAGTGGCGGCAATTCGGCGATGGTCTGATCGTCGGCGAGTTCGAGATCGTCCGCGAAGGGGACCTCGAGGCCGGCAGCGCCGATCAAGGCGGCGTTGGTCGAGAGGCTCAGGGTGCCTTCGAGCAGTAAGTCGGCGCCCGCCATCAGGCTGGTCCGACGCTCGGTGGCCACGCTCTGCGCGGGGAAGCGTCCGATTTCGTGGGCCAACAGCAAAAAATCCGCTCGGCCGCCCAAGGTGAAGCGGGACACGTCGTCGCCCGCGAAGCGAAAGCCGAGCCCGAGCGCCGCGTACTTCAGATCGGAGAACACGCGAACGCTTTCGATCTCGCTACGCCGCACCGCAAAACCCAAACGCAAGCCCAAAACAAGGTGAAAGAACCATCGACCGTCGATCCCGGCGCCGAGCCCGCCCGCCAAGCCCGTCGCGCCCGCCGCCACCACGTCGATCGCGGTGTAGTAGCGATGAGCGGCCGGAGGCGCGAGCGGCGCCGCCACGGGCACCTCGACGCGAGTTGGCGGTTCTGCAAGGACCGGCGCGGGCTGTGCGATCTCCTGCGGCGTGTGTTGTCCGCTCGCGGAGTTCGCGCTCACGGTGCCCGGGACCAGCGACGCCAGCGCAAAGCCCAACATTCTGCCTCTCTCGCGCGGGGCATCGTCCCGCTCGAACGCGATTTCACGGGCAATCAAGCGCCCCTCGCTCGAGACGTAGCAGCGAAGCCACGCGTGCCGATGCTGGGGATCCTGCCACACGACTTCGGCTATCGCGCCTTCCACCGGAGCCGAGCGCACGAGCTCACTGTCGTCCTGCGGTTCTGCATACGTACGCACCTCGATGGCTGCGTTCGCGCCGAGCACTTCACGCGCCGCTTGCGTCAGCGCGGTCGTGCTCTGATCGTTTACGTCGGCGCCGCTCACCAGCACCACGAAGACGAGAGCGAGCGTCGCGCTCATCGATCCTCGGCGAGGCGCTCAGGCGACGAGCGTCCGAACGGACGGCGATACGTATTGGCCTCCATGAACGGTCATCATTCCGGCGCTGTCGATCTCGACCGCGAAGTGTTGCAGCGGATCGGGGGCGGGGCCGCCCGTGACGTCACCGTTGTTGTCGAAATGGCTGCCGTGACAGCTGCAGTCCATGCCGGCAAAGCTCACGGTGCCATCCGTCGCCATGTTGCAGCCCGCGTGGCTACAGGTCAATGTGAGCGCGTACACGCCACCCGCGTCGCGACCAATCGCGCCCGGGATGCCGTTCCCGAGCGGTCGCAGCGTGTCGACCGGCAGATCGCTGACATTGCCCGCAGGTACGTCACCGATCGGGGCCGGGCCGACTCCCGCCGACCCGCAACCAGCCACACCGACTACCGTAGAACCAGCCAATACGCGCAAGAACCTGCGCCTCGATTCGCCGTGATTCATGTTCGCATTTGAGTGCAACCAGGCGCGGCACAGCAGGCACTTTTTTTGGTAGTCGCGCCTTGTCCACCCTGAGCGCGCTCAGTTCCACTCGCAAACGTACGGCTTCGTCGCGTAGCAGTCGTTGTCGTTCCACGCATCAGCCGTAAGCGTCTCCATACAGTGCTCGTAGCAATAACCGTCGACCGACGGGATGTCCCCCGGACACACGCTGGCGGACACGTTGGGCTCGCCGGAACTCCAATTCGTGTACGTCATCGGTTCCCCAGTGACCCAGGTGTAGGTGCCGGCGCTGACGGCGATCGGGAGCAAGCCGTCGGTCGCACCTAGCCAATGCTCGAACGGCGCGATCGAATAGACGAACGCGTCCTCCGGCTGCGAAGTCAGCGTTACCAAATAGCCGCCCGCGTTTTTGCAGAAGTCCCGCGCGTCGGCCCAGCTGAGCAGAGCGTCGAAGGGCTCGTAGCAATGGCCCGTTTGCGAGCCGAGGACCGCTCCCGCGTAAGCGGCGTTGCAATCGCGCGTTCCGCCCGTGCCGCCGCTGCCACTCGCGCCGCCCGCGCCCGACGACCCACCCTTTCCCGCACTGCCGCTCGCTCCCGCACTGCCGCTCGCTCCCGCGCTGCCACTCACCCCCGCGCTGCCACTTGCGCCGACTTTACCTCCGCTCCCAGCGCCGCCCGCGCTCGCGCCAGCAGTGCCGCTCGCATTGCCGTCACCCGACTGGCCCGCAGCAGCTCCGCCGCTGCCGCCATTGAGCGAGCCGCTCGCGCCGCCGCTCGAGAGATCACCAGCGGAAGCGCCGTCACCTGCCGAACCTCCGCTGTTGCTGCCGGTACCCGCATCTCCAGCGGCGCCGCCGGCGACCGGTCCCACTGGGTCGCCCAAACTCGGGACTGAGTTGCCACCGCACGCAGACGGCAGGACCGTCAATACGAGCGAGCCAACGAACACGACATGAGCCGTCAGTGTACGTGCGCTCTGACCGTCATTTCTTTTAAGCATGAGCCGCTCCCACTAAAGCAAGGTCGCTTCGTATCACGACGCAGACCCCTAGACAAATCGAAGCCGGCGCTGCCCTGATCGCCACGCGGCGCA
>DASYCR010000302.1:0-2595 GCA_036500095.1 Polyangiaceae bacterium | reverse complement strand
CCACGCGCAGTTCGCGTTCTGGGTGGTGTCGCCAACCGTGACGCCCGTCGAGGTGAGGTTGGCGTGGACCTGACCGCTGTGTCGACCGAGATCTACCGCAACGAGCTCCAGCCCAAGCGCGGACCGACCCGAGAAACGCATGTTCGCCGCGTCGATGCGCCACGCGGCCGGCAACAACGCGACCGTGCCGCTCAGCGCGCCGCTCGCATCGCTATTCACCGAGCCGCGCACTTCCACTCGCGGTGTCTGCGCCACTTTCATCGGCTGGGCGCCGAACTTGCCGAGAGGGCGCAGCAAGGTAGCCGTAAAATCGAGCCTTTTTTCAGTTTTATTTTTGGGTTGAGCGAGCGTGCCACGGGCGACTGCGGCGGTCGTTAACCGCGCATTACGGCCCTCGGCGAGCAACGCCGGGATGACCGCCGTAAAATGCGTGAGCTGCGTGCCGTCCGGGCGCTCCTCGGACTCTGCCACCGCGTTGACCTCCGGCGCGCGCACGCTCAAGCCGGGCGAGTGACTCGACAACGCTGACAACCAAGCCTGCCCGCGGAGCACGTTGCCCTGCGCGTCGCGGCGCGCGAACAAACGCGCGTGCCAGCCTGCCAAGTCGACCTCGCCGTCAGCCAGCTGGGCACGCAACGAACGGCCTGTCACCTCAGCAGTCAGCGACCCTGTGAACGCCTTGGGGTCAGCGCGCGACAGGCGCAACGCGACCGAGCCGGCATAGCGCAGGTGCTTCGACCCGAGCGTCGCGCCCACACCGTCGGTTTCGAGCAGCGCTTCCGCGTCTACGAGCGAGCCCGCATAACGACCGCGAGCGAGCACAGAGGCGCCTCCGCCCGAAAGCTCGAAGCCTTCACTCTTGAGCCAACGATTGAACCAGCGTGAATCCTCGAGCGCGAGCCGCGCCTCGTTCAAGCGCGCTTCCTGAAAGCCGAAATCATGCGTTACGTCGCGGTTGTCGCTGACGATCGTCGCCGACAGGCGCTCGATGCGCGGCGCATGGCCGAGCGCGATCGGCTCTCTGACGGTGCCACGTTCGATCACGAGCGTGGCACCGCTAGCCGACTCGCCCTCCCTACCCGCTCGCAGCGCGAGGCGCTCGGCGTCGAGCTCCAGCTGCGGCGTGCGCAGCTCGAAACCGCGCTGCAAGACTTCGATCTCGCTCTGCGGCGTGAAAACGCCGTGTCGGATCTCCGCGTCCATCCGCAGCGAGCCTCCGGCGGATGACACCTGGGGCGCGGGCTCGCTCGCAAGGAGCGCGTACACCTGCGGGTCTAGCTCCGGCGCTTCCAACCGAACGCGCGTCGAGATGTAGCGAAAGACGGCCATGCCCTGCGGCACCCGCACATCGAACGGGGACACCGTGCAGTCGATGTGGCCGTGCAGTCTGGGCGCGATGCGATATCCGCCCGCCGAAAGCAAGCCTGGCTCGAGCTCCAGCGAAGCAGGACCGACCCACAAGCGCCGCGCCGGCTTCAGCTCGAACGCACCGCGCGCGCGGCCCTTGCCGCGGTAGCGAAACGCTTGCACCCAAAGCTCTTTGGCCTCCGCATCGACGTCGTCGAGGTGAATGGTCCACAGGTCGTACTTGGAATCAGGGATGGGCGGCTCCGGCACGTAGGCTTCGAACACCGCAGGCGCCAGAAACTCGGGAATTGGCGCGAATGCGCCGACCGCAGGCTCGTGCTTCGACCACGGGTCGACGCGGTGCCGCATCCGAAATGAAACACCTTCGGCACGCAGGTGCGAACCGTGAAAGGTGTGGTGCACCAGCTCGCTCAAATGAATGTCGATCGACGCTCGGTCGACCGCGATCGCGAACTGTAGGTTGTGGTCTTGGAACGTCACGCGCACTCTACGCACGTGCGCGTGGCCCGGGATGAGGCTCCAGCCACCGCCAACGGTCGCCTTGATCTGATTCGTACCGGCGAACGCCAACGGCAGCATGTTCAAGTTCAAGAACAGGTTTGCCGCCACGACATAGAACAGCTCGAGCCCCGCGAGCAGCCAGAGGATGCCGCGCAGCGCGCGTAGCCCACCGCGCGGCGAACGCGCCGCACGGGCGGCTGGCGTGCTCGGCGACGTGCTCGGCGGCGTGTTCACGCCCCGAGCAATGCACGACCCGGGCCGCGCCGCGGGCGCCGCGCGCTCGCCGTGCCGGCGCGATTTTCAGCGAATTTTACGCTATTTTTGCAGAGGCAAATTGGCGCGCTGTGGCGTTCGAGCCGCGCGCCCGGCCCTGCTCGAACGCCGAGCTACGCGCGCAAGCTGCGATACAAATCCGCCGTCTGCTTCGCGATCGCCGACCAGCTGAAGGTCGCCTCGACGCGAGCGCGGCCCGCCTTGCCGAACGCCCGAGCCCGCTCGGGCGAAGCGCACAGCTCGTTGATGCGCAGGGCGAAGGCGCGCGCGAAGGCGTCGCGGTCCTTCGGCGCGCCCATCGGCGTGCCGTCCGGCTCGAAGTGCACGAGGTAGCCGGTCTTGCCGTCTTCCACGACCTCCGGAATGCCACCGACCGCGGACGCCACGACCGGCGCGCCGCACGCCATGGCCTCCACATTCACGATCCCGAAGGGCTCGTAGATCGACGGGCAG
>DASYCR010000301.1:0-2875 GCA_036500095.1 Polyangiaceae bacterium | reverse complement strand
AGCAGTGAGCGCCGCTTGCAGGGCCGTCGTGTTGTCGGTCTTGTTGTCGCCGACGGCGCCGTAGGTCGTCACATCGAACATGCCCGCGCCGATGGTGGGTAGTGGCCGCACTGCGGGATTGCTCGGCCCGCAGGGATCGCTGCTCGTACCGCCTGAGCCGCCGGTGCCCGCCGCACCGCCGCTGCCCGCCGCACCGCCGGTGCCGCTCGAACCGCTCATCCCGCCGGTGCTCGTTGAGCCTCCGCCACCGATCGAACCGCCGGTGCCCGCGGCGCCACTGCTGCCGCTCGAACCTGCGCTGCCCGCTGTCCCGGCCGTGCCCGCGCCACCTGCGTTCGTGCCACCGACTGCAGCGCCCGCGGTACCTGCCGCGCCGCCCGTGGTGCTCGTGCCTCCGACTCCGCCCGTTGCGACGCCGGCCGAGCCTGCGGTCGCACCCGCCGAGCCTGCGCTGGCGCCCGCCGTGCCTGCCCCACCAAAAGACGACCCCGCGTTCGCCTGCGAGCCGGCCGAGCCCGCAACGGACGATGCGCCCGCATCGTCGCCCGGAGCACTCGCGGAGCCCCCGGACGCCGAACAAGCCAGCGCAAAGCCGGCAAGAAAGGCGGACACACCGAACGACTTGAAAATGGCAAGCGAGCGAGACGAACCGGTCTGCATGACGGGAAGTTGCGATAGCGGTCGAGCGCCGTTCAAATTCTTTCGAGCGGCGGTCTCGGGTGAAGTCGGCGATGAACTGGCGTTGAAAGAGTGCACACTCGAAGTCTAGGCGCCCGGCGCGGCGCAGTCATCTAGCGAAAGACCCCCGAAGACTACACCGAACGCACCATTTGCTCGCGCCAAGCACAATAGCGGGGCCCCGCGGGGTGAAGGACAGCGCCCGTGCGGCCCTACCCCCGGAACCGCTCGTTACGAGCCCGAACGCGTGGCCCCGAGCTCCCGAATATGCGCGATCTTCCGCTCGAACTCGGACCAGTCGTCGCGTTCGCTGATCGCGCTCCAAACGCGCTCGACTTCATCGATCACGAGCGAGCACGGCGCGTCGCGCTGAAAGTACGCGCTGCCGAGCAGCGCGACGGAACTCGGGGCGCGGCTCATGATTTCACGACGCAGATCGGCGAAAGCCGCGCTCGCGTAGTGCGCGGCGGCGGGTCCGGCGGCGGCGCGCCGTTCGCTGGCGGGTCCGGCGTACCAGTCGAAAAAGAATTGGTCGTACGGCATGCGCGTGGTGGCGAGAAAATCCCAACACAGGCTGGCGAGGCGCTGATCTTCGTCGTGTCCGACCGGCAACAGGCCGAGCCGCTCGACCAAGCATTCGGCGCGCGCGCGGGTGAGCTCCGCCGAAAAATCCGCGAGGGCGTGCTCCAGATCGCTCGCCTCGCCAAGGGAGCCTAGCGCTTCCGCCAAACGGCACAGGTTGCGAAACACCGCGCGCGGCTGGCGACTGAACGCGTAAAGACCCGCGCCGTCGAAGTACGCCGCGACGAAGCCGGGATCGTAATGTGGCAAGAATCGGTAAGGCCCGTAGTCGAAGCTCTCCCCGGTGATCGTCATGTTGTCGCTGTTGAGCACGCCGTGCACGAAGCCGGCCACCAACCAGCGCGCGCAGAGCCGCGCGGAGCGCCGCGTGACTTCGCGCAGAAACAGCGCCGCCGGCGCGGGCGACGCCGAGAGCTCCGGGTAGTATTGCTCGACCGAGTACGCGAGTAGGCGCGCGCTGAGCGCCGTTTCACCTAGAAAATGCAGGCGTTGGAAGGTGCCGATCCGCACGTGTGAGTGGCTGAGTCGTACCAACACCGACGAGCGCGTCGGCGAAGGTTCGTCACTGCGCTCGAGCGCCTCGCCGGTTTCGAAGAGGCTCAGACTCTTCGAAGTATACACGCCGAGCGCTTCCAGCATTTCGCTGGCCAGCACTTCGCGCACACCACCCTTGAGGGTGAGTTTGCCGTCCGCGCCGCGCGAGTACGGCGTGCGCCCGCTGCCTTTGGTGCCCAAATCGAGCAGACGGCCGTCCTCGGCGTCTCGCACTTGCGCAAACAAGAAGCCGCGCCCGTCGCCGAGCGCGGCGTTGTACGCGTCGAATTGGTGTCCGTGGTAGCGGAGCGCGAGAGGTCGCGGCAAATTGTCCGGCAGCGGCTCGAAGTCGGCGAAGTGGCGCGTCCATTCGACGTCCGTCAGCGCGCCCAGGCCAATCCGCTCCGCCCAGCGCTGGTTCCGGAACCGCAGGAGGCGCTGCGGAAAGCTGGCCGCGCGCACTTCATCGGCGAAACCTGGTCCCAGGTCCAACCAGCGCGGCGCCGCTTGGTAGCGTTCAGACAACGGCATGCGCGTGGGCGGCAAAGGGACGGTTCAATACAGGCACGGCGAAGAACATATCCAAATCAGCAGGTCCTCCTGCCGCTGACAGGTGCAGTACCCTCCGCACAGGTCGCCTTCGTTCGCGCAAGGAGCGTAGCCGATCGAGTTATAGGCAATCTCCACCGCGCCGTTCACGGGACAAGCGATCGGTCTTTGGCACCCTCCCGGGATGTAGACGCCTTTAGCGCCCGCCGGCGGAATGCGCAGGGGCGCGTCGCACTCCCAGACCGGTACGGCGCTCGATTCGCATCCGTCCGCGGGCGGAGGGATGCAAGAACAGTGCAGCGAACACGCGGTGTTGGCGGAGCAGTTGACCGTCTCGTTCGGGCCGCCTGCCTGCCAATCACAGGGCAAGCCATTGATCTGACGTCCCGAGGATCAAAAAGCGTAACCGACAGCGAACGCCTCGACCAACAGAAGATCCGGCAGGCGCTGATTTTTCGGGTCGTTGAGCGGCAACGCCAGACCGATGGTGGTGCGCACTTTGCACCCGGCCAAAGCGAGCCTCCCAGCCCAC
>DASYCR010000300.1:0-1976 GCA_036500095.1 Polyangiaceae bacterium | reverse complement strand
TGATTCGCTTGATTCGCTTCCCTCGAGCTGATCGGCGAACGCGGTGTGGCGCCTCGGGTACTCGAGCGCATCAAGCGAATCACTCCGGAGTCGAACAGCCCGCCTTGGCTCGTGCTCGACAGCGGCAAGACGATTTGGGCTGAGACCGAGCAAGAGTATCTCGCTTTTTATCCCGAGCTCGCCCAGCTCGCGGCCGATGGCCCCCGAGCGCGCGCGTTCTTTTGTGCTCCGCTGTTGGTGGAGAACCAGCCGCGCGGGCTGCTCGGGATGGGCTTCTACGCCGAACGCAAGTTCTCCGCGGAGGAGCGCGCGTTCATCGAAACATTTTGCCGGCACTGCGCGCAGGCCTTGTTGCGCGCCGAGCGCCTCGATCGCGAGCGCGAAGCGCGCGCGCATGCCGAACAAGCGCAGGCGCTGCTCGAGACCACGCTGCGCAGCATCGGCGACGGGGTGCTGGTCACTGACCGCGAGGGCCGCGTCACCTTCATGAACTCGGTCGCCAGCGAACTGACCGGTTGGAGTGAGAGTGACGCCCGCGACCAACCGGTCGCAGACGTTTTCAAAATCGTGAACGAGCAAACGAGGGAGACCGTCGAAAACCCCTTGCACCGCGTGCTCAATGAAGGGCTCGTCGTCGGCCTCGCCAATCACACGATCTTGGTCGACAAAAGCGGACGAGAAGTGCCGATCGACGACAGCGGGGCGCCGATCCGCAACTCATCCGGCGACGTGCGCGGCGCCGTGCTGGTATTTCGCGATGTCAGCGACAAGAAGCGCGACGAGGAGCGGCGCGCATTTTTCTCGAACGCGGCCACTACCCTGAGCTCGTCGCTCGACTACCGCGTCACGTTGTCGCGCCTAGCGCAGCTGGCCGTGCCGCGCAGCGCGGATTGGTGCGCCATCGAGATCTTGGAAGAGGGCGAGGCTGCCCCCGTGCAGGTCGCCGTCGCGCACGTCGACCCGAGCAAGCTCGAGTTTGCCCGCGCGCTCGGCCGCGACTATCCGCCGGATCGCAACGCGAAGGTGGGCGTGCCCAACGTATTTCGCACGGGCAAGTCGGAGTTCTACCCGGAGATTCCAGAGCAGTTGCTCAAGGAGCAAGCGCGCGACGCGCGGCACCTGGCTCTGATCGAACAATTGCAGCTCCGTTCCGCGATGGTAGTGCCGCTCAGAACGCGCGAGCAGGTTCTGGGCGTCATGACGCTCGTGTATGCCGAGTCCGGCCGGCACTACAGCCAGGAGGATTTGGAGTTCGCCGAAGAACTCGCCCGTCGCGCGTCGATTGCCATCGAGAACGCGCGCTTGTACGCGGCCGAGCAGGGAGCGCGGCAGAGCGCGGACATCGCCAACCGCGCCAAAGACGAATTCCTCGCGACGATCAGCCACGAGTTACGCACGCCGCTGAACGCGATCCTCGGCTGGGCCAAGCTGCTCGCCAGCGCCGGCCTCGACGAAAGCAAGCGCGCGCGCGCCGCCGAGACGATCGAGCGCAACGCGGTCGCGATGGCCCAGTTGATCGAGGATCTCCTGGACGTCTCACGCATCATCAGCGGCAAGATGCGGCTCGAGACGCGGCTCGTCGATCTCGCCAGCGTAGTCAACGCCGCGCTCGAATCCGCCAAGCCGAGCATCGACGCCAAGGGCATGACGCTGCGCACGGACCTCGAGCTCCACGCCGGCTCACTACTCGGCGATCCCAGTCGCTTGCAGCAGGTGATCTGGAATCTGCTCAGCAACGCCGTCAAATTCACGGACCGCGGCGGTCAGCTGGAGCTCAGCTTGCGACGCGACGGCGAGATGGTCGAGTTGCGCGTGCGCGACACCGGCAAGGGGATTTCGCCGCAGTTCTTGCCGCACGTATTCGACCCGTTTCGCCAAGCCGACGGTCGCATCACACGCTCATACGGCGGCCTCGGCCTCGGCCTCTCCATTTGCCGCCACATCATCGAGCTGCACGGCGGGCAGATCTCGGCCGA
>DASYCR010000299.1:0-2140 GCA_036500095.1 Polyangiaceae bacterium | reverse complement strand
GATCAAGAATCCGGACAGCCAAGTGTCGCGCGCGGCGTACGCGTTGAAGGCTCATTTCCCCGTCGCGTTGAGCGGCACGCCGCTGGAAAATAGGCTCGAAGAGCTATGGAGCATGTTCCACTTCTCGCACCGCGGCTTGCTCTCGGGCCGTTCGCAGTTTCGCGATCGCTACAGCTCACCCATCGAACAGGGCAACAAGAAGAAGCTCGCCGAGCTGCGCGAGAAGACCAAGCCGTTCATTTTGCGCCGCCTCAAGCGCGAGGTCGCGCCCGAGCTGCCGCCGCGTACGGACATGGTGCTCGAGATCGAGCTCGATCAGACCGAACGCGAGCTGTACACGGCCGTGCGCGCCGCGACGCACAAGGATGTACTGGAGAAGCTGCAGCGCGGAGGCAACGTGCTGCAAGCGCTCGAGGCGCTCTTGCGGTTGCGGCAAGCCGCGTGTCATCCGTCGCTCGTGCCCGGACAACATGCGGAGAGCTCCAGCAAGATCGAGGCGCTGCTCGAGAGCCTGGAGCAGGTCGCGGCCGAGGGCCACAAGGCGCTCGTGTTCTCGCAATGGACCAGCCTGCTCGATTTGGTCGAGCCGCACTTGGAGCGCGCGGGGCTGCGCTCGGTGCGTCTGGATGGCCGCACGCGCGATCGCGCCGCGGTGGTGAACGAATTTCAGTCGGAGTCCGGGCCGCCCGTGATGCTCACTTCGCTCAAGGCCGGCGGCACCGGGCTGAACCTCACCGCCGCCGATCACGTCTTCTTGCTCGATCCGTGGTGGAACCCCGCGGCCGAGGATCAAGCCGCCGATCGCGCGCACCGCATTGGGCAAGAGCGCCCAGTGCTGGTCTACCGCCTGATCGCGAAAGACACGGTCGAAGAAGGCATTTTGGCGCTGCAAGCCAAGAAGCGCGCGCTCGCGGACGCAGCCCTCGAAGGCTCGGGTGACGCTGCGGGGATCACGCGCGAAGATTTGATGGCGTTGCTCGCCTAGAGCCAAAGGGGACTGACGTAGGCTACAAGCTCAGCGTATTGGCGCTCCCCGGGGATTGGGAGAGCGAGCGGCTCACGCGCCTGCGGCTCGTCGGTTCTCGTCGGCTGCGCGACATCACCCTAGAAACCTTCGGCCTCGTGTCGAAGATCAATTCGTACACCCTCGTCGCGTGGGAGGGCGGGCGGCGGATTCGGCGCTTATCGGGCTGGAGCGACGAGGTCTGCGCGGACGAGGGGCCGCCGTTGGCGGAAGAGCAGGCCGAGCGAGCGCAGTTTCGTCCGCTGTCTCTCGATGGCGTGCCGCATTTCGAGGACAAGAAGAGCGGCGAGCGCTACAGCCACGATCAAGTGGGAGAAAATTTCGTGTTCGCCGCTTCTCGCACCCGCCTTTTCGGCGAATAATCGCGGCATCCTAGCTCGGCCGCTTTCGCGAGCTAGGCCGGGCTTGTGGCTTGTGGGGCGGCGGACGTAGTAATGGATCGAGCCCTACGACCATGCTCCGATGCCTTGCTTCGCCCCTCGCTGACCACCGCTTCCGGGTCGCCTCGTGCGCCCTCGCACTGTGTTTGAGCAGCGCGGGCTGCGATCACCGCGATCCGCCGAGCGACATGCGCCTCGAGCTGCCGAGCGTGATCGACTCGCGCGATCCGATCGCGGTGGTCGTGCACGTGACTAGCGCGCAAGGCGTCACCTCGACCCTCACTGAAGGCGCCGAGCTTGCCGTCGAGCCGAGCGATCTGGCGACCGCCAAGCCGCCCGGGCTGGTCACGTGCGCGCATTCGGGCGATGGCAGCCTGAAGGTGAGCGTTGGCGGCGTGATCCGATCGATCGCGCTGCGTTGCCGCATCGTCGACCGCATCGAGGCCAGTGACGCGGGTCGCGTGGAGCTGAGCGCGGGCCCGTTCAAACCCAAGGTCCGCGTGCTCGACAAGAGCGGCGCCGAGCTGAGCGACGTAGACGTTTCGTTCGTGTCGAAGAACGCGGGCGTGGCTTACCCGAAGGACGGCATGCTCGTGCCGAAGACGGTCGGCACCGCGAACCTCACTGCTCGGGCCGGCCAAGCTTCGGCAGACTTCAAGGTCGATGTCGTGCGCAAAGTGGTCGTCGAAGCGTTGCCCATCGACAACAACAAGCGCATCTATTTTTCGCTCGACGC
>DASYCR010000298.1:0-13556 GCA_036500095.1 Polyangiaceae bacterium | reverse complement strand
AGCTTGCCGGGCGTTGCTCGGGGCGGCAGCGGCAGCCGACTGACGAAAGCGATGCCGAGCGCGCACACCGGCACGAGCCAATGCAGTCGCTGAAACACGCGCGGACCGACCGGCGTCACGGCGTGTTTTCGCAACACGACGTTGCCTTGCTCAAGCACGTGCGCGAGAGCAGGCTCACTATTGCCCGCCGTGCGCGCCGCGACGGCCGTGGTCAGCGTCTCGTCGCTCTTCAAGCGCGCGTCGAGGTAGAGCGCGAGGTGCGTGTCGGACCAGCGCCCTCGCAGACCGACTACTCCGCCGGCGAGCGCGCCCAGCGCGCCCAGCGCGCCCAGCGCCGCGCACGCGAGCCGCTCGGCGCCGAAACCCAGGCGCCAAAGAGCGATCGCCCCGACGAGCCCCGAGGCGAGTCCGAAGAGCGCGCCGTTCAGCGCCAGCGCGCCGAGCCGCCGACGCTCGACGCCACGCGCCTTTTTCGCGAACGCGCCGTCGAACTCGGAAGCGCTGGGGGACGCGTTCATGCCAGACGTCAGAGATTACCGCCGCTTTTCCAGCCGGGCCAGCCGTGCCGCGAAAACAGCGAGAGTCGTGGCAGAGTCGCGCCCGAAGCCATGGAGCTCTACGTCCGACACCGCGCCCAGCACGGCGGAGTGCCCATCGTCGCGAGCGTGCCGCATTCGGGCCTGTACGTGCCCCCGGAGATAAACGAGCTCTTCGAGCCGCAGCACCGTCGCTGGCTGCGCAACACCGACTGGTACTTGCCCGAGCTCTACGACTTTCTGCCGGAGCTCGGTGTGACCGTACTGGTCGCGACTCACAGCCGCTACGTGGCCGATCTGAATCGCGATCCGGTGGGAGAGTTGCACGGGGACTTCACGCGGGGCGTGATCGCCGAAGAGACGGCGCACGGTGCCCGGGTCTACGCCGTGCCTCGCGAGCATCGCCGACTCGCAGGGCGACTCGCGGCGTACCACGCGCCGTATCACGCCGAGCTCGCGAAGCTCTTGGTCGACATGGTCGCGCGCTTTGGGCACGCACTCTTGCTCGATTTGCACAGCTTCATGGGGCCGATTCAGAACGACGTGTGCCTGGGGGACGCCTGGGGCACGACCTGCTCGAGCGGCGTGACCGCCGCGTTCGACGCCGCGCTGCGCGAGCAGGGTTTCGATGTGACGCTCAACGCGCCATTTGCTGGAGGCTACATCGTGCGCTCGCACGCGAGCCCGCCGCGGATTGAAGCTTTGCAGATCGAACTTCGCTATACGACGTACCTCGACTGCTCGCGCATCGATGAACCGGGCACGCCCGTTCTCGAGCCCGATCGACTGGCGCGTGCCCGCGCCCGCGTACGCCAAGCGCTGGAGCATGCGATTGCTGCGTTGAGCGGGAAGTGAATGCGTGCGGCCGCCTGAAAGAGCGGCCTATTCGTCACACCCTCACGAAGCCGAGATTGACCTTCTCGAAATGCGCGTCCGCGGTGAGAACGCGCTCGATGCGAAGCTCGCGCATCAACGCGAAGGAGGTGCAGTCCGTGAAGGACAAGTCACGCAGCTGCGTATAGCGAACAAACAGGGTCCAGGCGGCGTGTGCGCGGGCTTCGTCGATCCACTCCACGCGGAGCGCGGAGCGAGCACTCAAACTCTGAACGTCTTCACCGAACGCCAACACGGCGCGCGCGAGCGCCCGGTAGGCCCAGGTGTCGATGAAGAACGCGCGCTCGTTCATTTGTAGATGTCGTCGTGATCGTTGGCGTTGCCGTCGCCAGAGTAGTATCCGCCAAGCAAGCATTCCCAGGCTGCGTCGACTGAACGTGTCTTTTGCTCTGGTGCATGGCGCCCGAGGTATTCCTCGATCGCCTCACGCACGACGGTTGCTTGAGAGGTCTTGCGCCGGCGAGCCAGCCGCTCGAGGCGAACCTTCTGTCGAGGCTCCAGGTAGGTATTGAGTGCTCGTTTTCCCATGAGTGCTACCGGTAGCTACCATATTGGATGAGGCGCGGCGCGCCACGCTCGAGCTAGGAGCGGCGACCAGCGAGCGCTCGGCTCGCGAGTGGATTCGCGGGGTGGTAAGGTGAAATGCACCGATGAGCTCGTCGAAGATAACGGTCACCCAGCTCCGCGCGCGTAAGCGGAGCGGCCCGAAGATCGCCGTGCTCACCGCCTACGACGCGACGATGGCACGCTTGCTCGACGAGGGCGGCGCGGACGTGCTTTTGGTCGGGGACTCGCTGGGCATGGTGGTGCAGGGCTTGCCGAATACGCTGCCCGTTACGGTGGACGAGATTTGCTATCACGGCCGCGCGGTGGCGCGCGCCACGCGGCGGGCGCAGGTCGTCGGGGACATGCCGTTCATGTCGTACCAAGCCTCCAAGGAACACGCGCTGGCAGCGGCGGGTCGCTTGCTCAAAGAGGGCGCGTGTGAAGCCGTCAAGCTCGAAGGCGGCGAGCGCATCGCGGAGCACGTGCATGCGATCACCTCGGTCGGGATTCCGGTGATGGGTCACGTCGGGCTCCTGCCGCAGTCCGTGCACGCGATGGGCGGCTTTCGCGTGCAAGGTAAGGACGAAGCAGCGGCCGAGCGCGTGATCGCGGATGCGCGCGCGCTCGAGCAAGCGGGCGCCTACTCGCTCGTAATCGAGGGCGTGCCGAGCGAACTTGGCCGACGCGTGACCGAGGCTGTTTCGATTCCGACCATCGGCATCGGCGCCGGACCCGACTGCGACGGGCAAGTGCTGGTCTGTTACGATTTCTTGGGTATGTATCCGGAGCTCAAACCGAAATTCGTGAAGCACTTCGCCGAGCTCGGCACGGCGATCGTGGCCGCCACACGCGCGTACGTGAGCGAGGTGCAGAGCGGCGCGTTCCCGAGCGCCGCGCAGAGCTTTGGGGGCGCGCCCAAGCCGCCGGCGGACACCGGGCAAAAGCCGTTCGTCGCCGATCCGCCTCCCGGCTATGGACCTGCCGACGAGGAGTCGTGAGCGTCGCGGTTCATCACACGGTCGCGCAATTCCGCGGCGCGCTGGACGCCGCGCGCGCGCAGGGCAAAAAGGTTGGCCTCGTGCCGACGATGGGCGCGCTCCACGCGGGACACGGCTCGCTCGTGCGCGCGGCGCGCGCGCGAGCCGACGTCGTCGCGGTCACTATTTTCGTGAACCCCACGCAGTTCGGCCCCAATGAGGATTTCGCGCGCTATCCGCGCACGCTCGAACGAGATTTGGCGCTCGCTGAAGCGGAAGGCGCGACGCACGTGTTCGCGCCGGAAGCGAGCGAGATGTATCCCGCGGGCGAGCGCACCCGCGTGCACGTGAGCGGGTTGACCGACGCCCTGTGCGGGCCGCATCGCCCCGGCCACTTCGACGGCGTCGCGACGATCGTGAGCAAGCTGTTTCTTGCCACCGGGCCGTGCCTGGCCATGTTCGGACGCAAGGACTACCAGCAGCTGAAGGTGATCGAGCGCATGGCGCGCGATCTGCTGATGCCGGTCGAAGTCGTCGGTCTGCCGACGGTGCGCGCCTCGGACGGGCTCGCGCTCTCTTCGCGCAACGCTTACCTGTCGAGCGAGGAGCGCGCGCGGGCGCTCGCCATTCCCGAGTCGCTGTCGCGCGCGGTGCGGGCGTTCGCCGCCGGGGAGCGCGGCGCTTCCGCCCTGCGGACTCCCGTGGCGCGAGCGCTCGAAGACGCCGCGTCGCGCGTCGACTACGTCACCCTGGCGGATGCGGACACCCTCACGCCGCTCGCGGACGACGGCCAAGTCGGCGAGCGAGCCGTGCTCGCGCTAGCCGGATTTTGGGGTGCTACGCGCTTGATCGACAACGTGGTGCTCGGCGAAGACGGCCCGCCGATTGCGTCCGCGCGCGACTCGGAGAAGGATGCTGCCGAGCGATGACGCCTCCCGATCAATCTCCCGGATCCGAGCGCCGCTTCCCCGGGCTGTTCGTGGTGATCGAGGGCACGGACGGCTGCGGCAGCACGACGCACAGCAAGCTGCTCGCCAAATCGCTGCGCCAGCGCAAGCACGAGGTCATCCTCACCTGCGAGCCCACGCCGGGGCCGATCGGCTCATTGATCCGCCAGGTGCTGGCGCGTCGTTTGTTCGTGCCGGACGCCACGGGACCGCGCGCATTCGCCTGGTCGACGATGGCGCTCTTGTTCGCCGCCGATCGCATGGATCACCTGGATTCGAAGATCGTACCCGCGCTGCGCGACGGCATGATCGTCGTGAGCGATCGCTACGAGCTCTCGAGCCTCGTCTACCAATCCGTCACGGCCCCCAACAGCGAACGCGCGCTACCCTGGATCCGCGACATCAACGGCTGCGCGCTGCGGCCCGACGTAACGGTCGTGATCGACGTGCCCGCGGAAGTCGCCGAGGAGCGCCGAAAGAACCGCGGCGGGGTCGAGGAGCTCTTCGAGTCCCGGGAAATTCAGCGTAAAGTCGCGGCGGTCTACGCCAAAGCGGAAGAACTCGTGCCGGGTGACCGCCTGGTGCACGTCTCGGGCGTCGGGGAGCCGGGCGAAGTCGGCTCGCGGATCTTGGAGGCGGTCCTCACTGCCGGGGCCGCGTTTTTCGAACGGAAGTAGGCACATTCTTGGCCGATCGCCGAGATGGCGACATATTGGGGTCATGCGCGGCATTTTCTGGCTAATTTCGGTGTGTGTTCTCGGCTGCGGCGGCGCGGCGGAAACCGCCCAGCCCGCGCTCGCGCCTCAACCCAAACCAACGGCCGTCGTCGCGGCGCCGGTGTTCAAGCCGCCGAGCGGAGCGCTCTTCCGCGAGGACGTGGACTCGCTGATCGATCAGGGCTTCGCGCGCTTTCTGAGTCGCGTCGACGTTCAGCCGCGACTGGTTGCCGGACAATTTCGGGGTTGGAGCATCGTGAACCTCCAGCCCAGCGATTTCTGGGCGGGAGTCGACCTGAAGCCGGGTGACGTCGTCACCAAGGTGAACGACCTGCCGATCGAGCGCGACACCGAGGCCTACGACGCCTTCGAGTCACTCAAGCAAGCCGACAAGCTCACCGTCCTCTTCGAACGCGACGGCAAGAGCCAGCGCCTCGAGTACCGCATCGTGCCGCGGCCCGTTCGCTCGGCGTCGAACTAGGTCCGCGGATGGCCGACTGCTTGGATCTGAATCGGGCCGAGCCCTAGACCGGACAGCGACGGCGCCAGCACGGTCGCGTCGCTCACGACGAACCAGCGCAGCTTCTCGGGCGCGCAATAAACGCGCGCTAGTTTCTGCAGGTCGTCCGCGCTCGTCTGCCCGATCGCAGCAATGATCCGATCATAGTCGTTCATTGGGCGATCGTGGGCCGCTAACTCGCTGAGCGCGCCGACGATCGCGTCGGCCGTGTCCGCGCCCATCGCGAGGTGGCGCTGGGCAGCGCGCGCAGCGGTTGCGAGCTCGTCGCGGCTCAGGGGCGCAGCGCGGAGCCTTGCCAACTCGTGTTCGATCAGGCGCAGCGAATCCGCCGCGCGTTCGCGTGGAACGCTGGCTCGGAATTCGAGCGGTCCAGGGCCGCGCCAATACGCCGGGCTGCCGAATGCGCTCGTGTGACGCGAGTCCTCGCGCAGATCCAAGTCGAGCTGCTCGGCGATGGCACGCCGAACGATGGTCGAGAGCAGGAATAGCGCCGGTTGGTCAGGGCTCGTGGCGGCCGGGCCGCGCGCGGAGACCGTGATGCGCGCCTCGTCGCTGCCGGGTTGGTCCAGGAGGTAAAGAGCTGGGCCGGCGGGCAGAGGGAGCTCCGGCATCGGCTTGCGCTCCACGGCACTGCCGTGCCAACGGCCGAACGTGGATTCGAGCTCTTGGCTGAGTTCATCGCCGTCGAAGTCACCGACCGCAATCACGACCAGCTGGCTCGGTTGCACGTGCAAGCCGAAAAACGATTGGAGGCTTGCTGCGTTGATCGCGTTCGCGGCGTCGGCATCGCCGCGCGCGGTGAAGTGATACGGATGCGCGCTGGGATAGAGCGCCTCGTGCTCCAGATGAGTCGTCAGCAGCCCGTCGTCCAGCGTATTCATCGGTACCACGGCGCGCAGTCGGCGCTCCCGCTCGATGTTCCAGGCGTCGAGCTTCGGCGCCGCGAAAAATCTCGACAATTCGAAAAGCGCTGGCTGAAGTGGGTGCTCTCCGTACCACCAGCGCGTGATGGCCAACGTGTCGATCCCGAGCGAATCTTGGCCGACCCAATAGGTCGACCCCGCATCCGGCGGCCAGGAGCCGTTCGCGTTGTATCGACTCATCAGTGCCGCCGCGAAGCTGGCGACTCCGGGTGCGGCGTCGCTCGCGCCGCGCTTGAAGAGAAAGCGAAGCCTCAGGATCTGCGAATCGTGCCGCTCCACCATCAAGATTTGCATGCCATTGTCGAGCCGGAGCTCGCGGACGGGCAGTGTTTTCACCGACGATTCGGGCAGGGCCGCCGGAAGGCGGTCTCGCGGCTCCAGAGGCTGCCTGTCAGCACGCGTCGTGCACGCTGCGAGCAGCGGTAGCAAAAACCAAATCAGGTTGGGCATGCGCCGCATCAGTTCGGCGCCTCTCGGCCGACGGTTGCGGTCGGATTGGGATGAACGATCGTCGTCAGGCGGCCCTCAGGGCTCAACCAGGAGACGGCCCGTCGCATCGAAGCGTCGGAAACGTTTGCGTAGCGGCGCAATGATTCGTCGAACAAGCGCGCCGAACGACCCTTGAAAATAGCGTCCGCCAGCCACCAGCCGCGCTTCACCACGTCGTCCTGATCACGCTGCTCGGCTTCGATCACGCCCATAGATCCTTCCTGCAACGCTGTCAGCGAGACCCCTTGGCGGCGTAGATCGACGAGCATGTGCTCGAGGTCGGCGAGCGCGGTATCGATCGGAACGTCCGCCGCGACCCGACAGCGGATATCGAAGACCCCGGCTCGGCGCCACGTGCGCTGTCGAGCCACCACGTTGAACAGGCGCGCTTCCGCGCAAGCAGTCAGGCGCATGTGCTGCGTGACGTACTCGGCGAGCACTTCGAACTCTTGCTCGTCGGTGCTGGACGGCGGAGTGACCCAGGATAGGACGATGGATGGCTGATCCACACGCGCCTCGAGTTCGAGCTTGTGAGCCCAGTTCGGCGCGAGCACGGGTTGCACACGTCTCGGCGCCGCAGCTCGCGCTGGAATCTGGCCAAAATACCAGTCAATCCAACGCTGCGCGCCGCTACGCTCGAAATCGCCCGAGACGATCAAGGCCGCGTCCGTGAGCGCGTAGTTGTCGGCGTAGAACGCGCGCACCGCATTCAGATCGACGTCGTGCCAGTCGCTCGTACTGCTCGTCGGGTGATAGAGGTGACCTGCTGGAAAGAGCTCTTGCAGGATCAGCCGATCGATCCCGTTTCGGCCGCCTGAGTCGCTCGCCTTCGTGTTTGCGAGGTCGACGTTGCGCTGCTCTCGAGCGAGCACCTCCGGCGTCACGCGCTCGAACGCAAATGCCATCCGTTCACTCTCGTACCAGAGTACGCGCGGCAACTCGGCGGCGGGCACCACGTTCCAAAACAGCGTGGTCTCGCGCGCCGTGAACGCGCCTAGGTCACCGCCCAAGGCATGGATTGCCCGGATTTGCTCGTGGGCGGCGACGTGTCGCGAGCCTTGAAACATCAAGCGCTCGACCAATTGCGACAGGCCTGCGTGTCCGGGCGGGTCTGCGACCATGCCGACGTCGTAGGCCAGCTCGACGGCGACCTGCGGCGTGCGATGTTCTTCTTCCAGAACCACGCGCAAGCCGTTTGCCAGCGTGTACGACTCGACCGGCCTGCGTGCGCCCTGCGTAGGGCGCGCTTCGTGTGAGCGGCGCGTGAGGCACGCCGCGCAAGCGAACGCCAAAAGCGAAACCAGCAACGTCCCCGAGCAGCGCACGCCTCAGCTTCTCATGAAGCCGGCGAGGCGAGCAATCGGCATCAAACTCGCGCCACGAAATCCGCGATCGCGTCGAGCACGGCCGCAAAGCGCTGGCGCGTGAAGCGCGCTCCGCTCGTGACCCAGTCGAAGTGTTCGCTCGGCTTCTTGTCGTCGTGAAAGTGGCCGAGGACGTCGAGGTGGTCGGCTTCGCCGGCCCACAAGAGCTCGCCCCACAGCATGCTCAGGGTAGGCACGATGCCGTCGTTGCTGGCGTTGTTCACGGCGTGATCGAGTCCGGTGCGCAGGTACTCGGCTTCGCGCGCGTTCGGTCGCGCGTAGGGATACACGGCGGGCTCCGTGCTCGCGAATTGGTACATGGTGGAGTAGAGCGCGGCCGTGAACGCCGCGTAGGGAGAGCGGATGCGGCGCGCGAGGCGCATCGAGACCGGCGTGGGCGACGCGCTCGCGACGCAGCCGTAGCGAACGCGCGCGTCGTTTTCCGTGGTCGCGTTGAAGAGGTCCATCGCCTCGGGCATGATCTGGATGATGGCGCCTTGGTCGACCCGGATCTTGCTCAGAAAGTCGGCTATTTCGCCGCGCCCGTCGCGATCGACGAAGCGCAACACGCTGTCGGTGATGCGGCTGAAGAGCTTCAGATCGCCGCCGAACAGCGAATCGATGCCGCCGATGCCGGCGACCACGCGCGAAAAAATCGCGAGCGACGGCTCGCCCACGGCGAGCGATACCGCGGTGAGCAGGCTGAGCACGTACAGCATGCGCGTGCCGGCCACCGTGGTGAAGTAGCCCGCGAGGGGGGTTCCGTAGTGCGGCGTGTTGATGGTCACCGCGCTCAGCACGCGCGCGCGCCAGGCGAGCTGCTCACTCGAGAGTCCGAGCTGCACGCTGGGGGACAGCACGAGCCGCACGTCGAGGCCGCCCGTCGAGTGGCCGATCAGGTGGATCGGATCCGCGTCACCGCTGGTACTGGCGATCGTGCTGGCGAGGACTCGTGAGCGGTAACGCAACGAGGAGGTCGGCGGCGCGGGAATGTCCTCGAAGCGCGCGTCGACGCCGCGCGCACGCAGGCGTTGCTCGAGCCCGACCCGCACGTGATTGAAGTAGTCGTAGCCGGCGAGCTTACCGAAGCCGAACATGCCCGGCACGAAGTAGACGCGATGCGTGGCCGCCATCGTCAGCGTCAGAACCGAGTCACTCTACGAAGCTGACGGCTTTGGCGGCTTGAAAGTCGAAACGAACTTGGCCCGCGTCGATGGCGGGCGAGCTGAACGCCGCGCTGCGCACGCGGTGCAGGGCCAGTTGACCCGCGCCGACGCCAGCGAATGCGCCCGCGGGAACGCTGCCGCTGCCGGTGTCGCCCAAGCTGCAGCGCAGAGTCGCGCTGCCGTCCGCGGTCGACAGATCGGCGTAGATCGCGTCCGTGGCGCTGCCGGCTAGCCATTCGAGGACGAGCGCGCTGTGGGTCGAAACGGCGCTGAGCTCAGCGAGCGGGGTGCCTGAAACCCGCACGTCGCTCGGCGGAGCAGGGGCGTCCACCGCGACGCTGAAAGCGCCGAGGGCGCCACCGGAGGCTCCCAGCGAATAGTGCGTCGCGGCGGGCAGAGGCTCGGCCGAGCGGTCACGCGTCGTGTAGACGACGCCGGAGATGTCGAGCACTGCCGGGAACGCGCGGGGAGCGAGCGCGGCCGCCGTGTCCGACGTGCGAAGCAAGACGTCCCCCGCGTCCAAGAATTCGATGTGACCGAGGCCGGAAAGCGGCTGCGAGCTGTCGCGCTCGTGCGAGACTTCGCTGCACTGCCCGAGCGCCGGCAGCTCGAGGCCGAGACCCGCCAGACGCATGACCGTCGCCGGATCGATTTCCGGCGGCGTGCGGACGAAGGCGGCAAATGCGGCAGCGCGCGTCGGCTCGTCGGCGCTCGTGCTGCGCTCCACCGTGATCAGCCCGTGCGTGCTGCCGGCCTCCGCGTCGCTCGTGTAGCCGGATGGAGTCGCGGAGCAACCCAACGCGAGCAGGGTAAGCGCACCACCGAGTTTCCAACCAGAAGCCAGCACGCAGCAAGCGTAGCATCCCGGCCTCTCCGTCAACAACCGTTCAGCGCTCGCAGCCAATTTGCCTCTGTAACGTCTTCGATAAGCCTTGAGGGTGGGTCGAAACGGCGCCGCGCGGGACTCACGTCCGGCAGCCGGGTCGCGTGGCGGTTATTTTCGGAAACGCGAGGCGAACGTGCCGCTGTCGGCATGCTGCTTGAGCTCGGCGTCGTCCGGGTGCAGGCGCACGGCCCGCTCTATCAACACGTCTTCCTGTTCGCTGTGCTTGGGATCCGGCAGGCAGCACTCGACCGGGCACACCGCCTGACATGCCTCGTGATCGTCGAAGCCCACGCATTCGGTGCACAGATCGGGATCGATGACGTAGATCTCGTCACCTTCGGAAATGGCGTCGTTCGGACACTCCGGTTCGCACGCGCCGCAGTTGATGCAATCGTCGGTGATGAAGGTGGCCATGGGCGGTTTTCTTGCTGGATGAATGCTAGCAGGCCCGCTCCGGGTACCCCCAAATTCCCGCGCGCGCAACGCGCCGGAGCCTTTTTGGAGTTGCGCCGGCTTCGGCGCTGGCGACCCGGTCGACTTCGAGTAGAGTCCCGGCGCCCTATGCTTCGGCTCGACCTGCGGACCCTTCTCTTCCTCAGCGCCCTCGCTGTCGCGTGCACGCCCAAGATCGGCGACAAATGTCAAACGTCCGTCGACTGCTCGGCCACGGGTGATCGTCTGTGCGACATCACCCAACCGGACGGCTACTGCACGATCTTCAACTGCGAGCCGGGTGTTTGTCCCGATGACTCCGTGTGCGTGAACTTTGGAGCGGAACCCTCGGATGTCCTCGGCTGCGCCACCGCGCAAGGCACCTCGCCGTATCAGCGCTCGTTTTGCATGGCGAGCTGTGGCTCGCCCAGCGATTGCCGCGGCGGCTACGATTGCGTCACGCTCGGCGCGAGCAACCAATGGTCCGCCGTGGTCGTCGATGTCAACGTTTCCAATCGCGTGTGCATGGCGCACGAGCTCTCCGCGGATCCCTCCGCGCTTGTGGACGCTGGTCCGGACGCGGCGCCCTACAAGGTCAGCAACGCCGTCTGCATCGGAGCCGAGGCGTCCACGAGCGACGCCGAACCCGGCGATTCGGGACTGGACGGCGCGGGCGGCGAAGCGGGAGCCTCGCCCGGTCAAGCGGGCGCGGGCGGCATGAGCGGCTCGTCGAACTAGCGCCTACGGCAGCGGTGCTAGGCTCAAACGGCCATGTTCGGGCTGTCGTCCCTGCCGAGAAATCTGAGCGCCGCGACGCGCGACGCGAGGCATCGCAGAGTCGAAGTGCGGGTGGCCGCGGTCCGCGATCTAGCGCGCCTCGCCCACGAAGCCGAGCGCGCAGCGGCGATTTCCGCGTTGGTCGCCGTGCTCGACAGCGACTCGGAACCGAGCGTGCGCGCGCAAGCCGCCGTTTGCCTGAGTGACGCGCAGGCGCACGAGGCGATTTCGGATCTGCTGCGAGCGGCGCGCGCTGGCCACGTCAAGGTGCGCGAGATGGCCGTGCTGGCGCTGGGTGAGACGGCGCCGAGCGAGCACGGCGAGCTGCGAGCGTTGCTCGAGGAGACATTGAGCGATTCGGCGCCCGAGCTCCGCTTTCAGTCGTTGATCGCGGCCAGTCGTCTCGCGCCGAGCTTGTTCGCGGAGCGCTTGGCCGAGGCCACGCGCGATGAAGACATGGAGGTGCGTCAAATCGCGTTCCGTCTGGCCGAGGAAGCCGTGGACGGCGGCGAGTTCGAGCTGCCTGAACCGGTGCGTCAGCGCGCGTGCGCGGCGTTGCGCGATGACTCGTCGGCCGTACGTCTCGCGGCGGCGCTCTTGCTCGCGCGAGTGCGTGATTCCGCAGGCCACGCGGTGATCGCCGCGGTCGTCAAGCGCGAGCTGCGCGTGCCTTCACTCGCCGACGAGCAAGCTGCGGTCGAGCTCGCCGGTGAGCTCGGCTTGGAAGAGACGCGCGCGGCGCTCAGCCGGCGCGCCTTTGGCATTCTCGGATTTACGCGCGATCGGCTGTTTTGGCACGCGCGCGTCTCGCTGGCGCGGCTCGGCGACGCGCGCGCGCGGGACGCGCTCTTGCGGGGATTGCGTGCTTACACGCGCGACGCGCGGACCGTCGCGGTCGCGGCAGTCGGCCGCGCACGCCTGGTGGAGGCGCGCCCGCTCTTGCGCGCGATGAGCACGGCGCACGCGGACCCGGACACCGTGGCCGAGGCGCTCGCCGCGCTCGGGCCGGAATGAACGCGCCGCTCTCGGCGCCGCAGCTTGCCGTCGCGCTCTATCGCGAGATGCGACGCGTGCGGTTGCTCGACGAACGTCTCGCCGAGTTGCAGCGCCAGGGGCGCATCGGGTTCTACGGCAGCTGCACGGGGCAGGAGGCGGTGCCGGTAGCGACGGGGCTCGCCCTCGACGCTCGGGATTGGGTGTTTCCCGCGTTGCGCGAGAGCGCGCTCCTGCTCGTGCGCGGCTTCCCGCTCGAGAGCTACGTCGCGCAAGCATTCGGCAATGAGCTCGACGTGCTCAAGGGCCGTCAAATGCCGAGCCACATGAGCGGTCGCAGCGCGAACGTGGTGTCTTGGTCGAGCGCGATTGGTACGCAGCTCACGCATGCCGTCGGCGCAGCCTGGGCTGCGCGGCTGCGTCGCGACCGCTCGATCAGCGTCGGGTTCTTGGGCGACGGCGCGACGAGCACGGCCGATTTTCACGCGGCCCTCAACTTTGCGGCCGTCTTTCGGGTGCCCTGCGTGTTCATCTGCCAGAATAATCACTTCGCGATCAGCACACCCAAAGAGCGTCAGACTTCGGCGACGACGTTCGCCGATCGGGCGCGCGCCTACGGCGTCGTGGCCGAAAGCGTCGACGGCAACGACGCGCTCGCCGTGTACGCCGCGGTGCGCTCGGCCGCAGAGCACGCGCGTTCCGGGCAGGGTCCGATCTTTCTCGAGTGCGAAACGTACCGGGTCGGCCCGCATTCTTCGAGCGACGATCCCAGCCGCTATCGGACCCAAGCGGAGTTGCTCGCGTGGCAAGCACGCGATCCGCTCGCGCGCTTGGCGGCCGAGCTCGAACGCGACGCGCTCCTCTCGCCGTCGGCTCGCGCAGAGCTCGACGGCGAACTCGCTCGTCAGATCAGCGCCGCGATCGCCGGCGTCGAGGGGCGCCCAAGCCCGCCGCGCGCGTCGCTCTTCGATGACGTGTACGCGGTGCTGCCCTGGCACCTCGTGGAGCAGCGTCGCTCGCTACTCGAAGAGCGCTAAAGCTTGCGGACTCGGCGGGGTTACGAGTCGCCGCGAGGCGCGATTGTTTGACCGTAGCGAGAACTATCTCGCCATACGGTATGAAAAATACCTCGTAAAATCAGACAGTTGGCGAGTGATCGAATGCTTGGGGGTCGCGCATTACGTCTGATCGGGCCAGAGGCGCAGCTGCGCTGAAGCCACTTCCAAAGAGGCTCCATGTCCAAACTTCTTGTCCGTTGCTTGGTTGCGTCTGGTCTGCTCATTGGCTGCGTCGCCGGCACCCAAACGACGGGAGACGACTTCGGCGATCCGGGAGATACGAGCGGCTCGAGCAATGGCGGAAGCGGGCAGACAGCGGGTGCGCCGGGAAC
>DASYCR010000297.1:0-6065 GCA_036500095.1 Polyangiaceae bacterium | reverse complement strand
CCATCAGCCCGTACTTGGCGTAGTCGGTGCCGATCGTGGTCATGGCCACCACGGTTTGATAGGCCTGCGTCAGGTACCAGTCCCAAGGGTGATTGCTGATCAAGCCCGTGGTGTTGCGCGCGGTGCGGTACATCGACCAGTACAGGGCAGCGACGTGCGGATAGTTGTAGGAGCGTGGCACCTCCAACGTGTGCGCCTTGCTCCAGGCGCCCCAGTACGTTTGGCCCGTGCCCGGATCGATCCATGGCACGCTCGTGCTGTAGTAGCCGGCCGGAAGCTGCGTGGGCTCGTAGTAGAAGAGCGTGCGCTTGACGCCGTATTTCTGCGTGCCGGTGCTGTATTGCAGGCCGCCCCAGATCACGCTGTCCACGAACGTTTGATACTTCGTGAGCTGCGCGGCGTCCGGCTGTCCGAAGAGCTTCATCGCGCCAGCGAGCCAAGTGGCGCCGCCGTCGTCACCCAAGCCGCACACCCAGGCTTGCTTCGACTGCGTGACGATCTGACCGAGCTCGTGATCGTAGGTCATCACCGACGGACTGCGACCGAACGGATCGCCCGCGGCCGTGAACCAGTCCTTGGTCGTCAAGAAGTTGCCGAGATCCGTGGCGACCTGCGCCGCGGGCTTGGTCACGTCGTAGTGAATCGTCTGCACCGTGCCGTCTTGGTACGTCACGGTCAGGCGCGAGCGACCCCAGGTCTTGCCGACGACCGTGTACGCTTGCCAGCCGCTCGGCGTCGCGGGCTGACTCGTCACGGTGAGCGCGTCGGCCGGTTCGACCAGCAAGCTCTGCACGGGCCACGGATAGTTCAGAAACAGCTTGGCCTCGAGATCCGAAGGCACGATGTAGCCGGGGATGCCGACCGCAACCGGCCGTTGATCGCGGGCGAGCACGGTCTCGATGTTGCGGATCTGATCCGAGAGCACGAGGCGCACGCCGTAGTTCACGCTCTCACCCGGAGCGAGCGTGAGGTCGGTCGCGGTGTTCCAAGGCTGCGCTGCGGACCACTCCTCGTCCGCGTAGGCCTTGCTGTGCACCATCCACTCGAGAAAGCCCTCGAATGTTTGGCTGCGCGGCGTGAGCTCCGTAAAGATTGCCACGGGGTCTTTCGAGGTGGCAGTCGGTTTGTTCAGAATCGGGTTGTAGGCCTCGAACGGTGTCTTGCCGTCGGGCAGCACCAGCAGCGCCGGTCCCGCGCCGCTCAGGCGAGTCACCTGCAGGTAGCCGGCGTCGAGCCCCATGTACGGATCGGAGAACGAGCACTTGGCGTGAGCTTGATCGAGCGTGCGGTTGGTGATGATGTTGTTGAACACCATCGGGATGCCGAGCGCGCCGATTTGCACTGACGAAGCGGAGTTGTTCGTCAGCGCGAAGCGCATCACCAAGCGACCGCCCACCGTGACCCACGAACGCGTGACGTCGAGCGGGATGCTCGACGGCAGCGCGGGCGCGAGATCGGCCGAGGCGAGCACCGTGTCGCTAGTCGCGAGCGCCGTGACGGCCGTGCGCGAGGCGGAGGTCGTGATATTTTGCCAGTCGCCGCTCGTGCCGCTGCGCAGTCGCAGCGTGATGTCCCCGAGCTGGAAGTAACCCGCGCCCGAGCGAGTCGACAGCAGATCGGACGGAGTGAAGTCGAAGCCGGGCGCGGCTTTGGGCTGCAATGCGGCGACCGTCTGTGAGTTCTTGGCCAGGCTCACGCAAAACTCCGCGGTCTCGAAATTGACCGTGGTGCTCGTTGCGGCGGGACACGTGCCCGTCACCCAGGTGAGGTCAGGCGGCGGCGGCGGTGGCGTCGTTGCGCCGCCCGCGCCGGCGTTGCCCGCCACGCCGGCCGTTCCGCCGACGCCCGCGCTCGAAGTGCCCGCACTGCCTGCCGCGGTCCCGGCGGCTCCCGACGTGCCAGCTCCGGAGGCGCCACTGCCCGAGGCGCCCGAAGCTGAGCTGCCGCCCGTGACGCCGCTTCCTACCGAGCCACCGGCCGCCCCCGAGTTCGATCCGGGAGGAGCCGAACTCGACGAGCCGCCCGTACAAGCGAGGGCGGCCAACGCGGCTACGCACGAGATCGCGTGAAAAATGCGCATTTTTGCTTCTTCCCTACTGCGCAGCGGCCGCAGGCGGAGTTAGTCGGGAAGCAGACCGCACATCCGGCAACAAAATCCGGGCTGACGCGCATCAATCGGCGAGCGTTTCTCGAGTCCTCGGAGTCACTGCGCTGCCGCGGTGAGCTTCATCGCAGCGGCCACCAGCAGGCGGTCTTTGAACGGCTTGACCATCCAGGCGCGCGCGCCGCCACTCTTGGCTCGAGCGATCGAGGCTGGGTCCGCCTCCGTGGTCAGCATCAGCACGGGCAACGCGCGGCTCGAGAGCTCATCGCGCATCGTCTCGAGCATCTCGAGCCCTCCGAGGCGCGGCATGTTCACGTCGCAGATCACGAGCGCTAGATCGGCGCACGCTCGGATCTGATCTGCGCCGTCCACGCCGTCGACGGCTTCTAGCGTCGTGAATCCCGCTTCTGCGAGCACGCCCTTCACTTGGTGGCGGACCGCGCTCGAATCGTCGATGATCAAGATCTTTTTGGGAGCCATGACTTGCCTCGCTGTCGCCTACAGAATGACGAGCTCGCCTTCGGCGACCGAGTCGACGGCGGATGGGTTGTGCTCCAGCAGGAACCCCGGCTGAATCAGTACGTCGAGATAGCCCGAAAACGAACCGCTCTCGCACACGAACCGGTAGCGAATGCCATGCTCGAGCTCCCCGCCATTTTGCTGCGCGAGCAAGCGCGGCACGTTGACGTTGAACGTCAGATCATAGGCTCGGAGTTTGCTTTTCATGCGACCCACCAGTTGGTTGGTCAGTTCACAAGTCCAGTCCGCGAGAAAGCCCTGCGGATCGGCGGTCATGCCCGCGGCGCCGCGCGCGGTCTGCGCAATCACGCTCTGCGAGGCCCGAAATGTAACGGTCCCGCGCACCTGATGGCTGCTGAAATCGACGGCCGCCACCATGGGGGAGCCGGGTGGGTGCGCCTGGTTCTCGGCGGGCTGCACGGTTGCTCGCACGCCGTAGCCAGCCATCAGCTCGACGCATGCCTGCTCCAAAGCTTCCGCCAAGACGCCGAGGTTGTCGTTCGCGGGACCATTGGCCATTTGCGCGAGACCCTTTCGTGACCCGGCGCGAGCAGCCTTCTGCTGCGCTCGCCGCTCGTTTCTTCAAGCGACAGGATTGGGCCAAACTTTAGTCCCCCACGGCGGAATGACGGCGGGCGCGCGAAAAATAGCCGGTTCCCACCTCGCGCTAACGATCGGCGGAGGCTGGCCGTTCTAGGCGAGACGATGGCGGCACGTCCACGTTTCGCAGGGCTCGCACGGCTTGCCGGCAAGGCGCTCTTGCCGTTTTGGGCAGTTGCGGGCATCGCGGTCGGCGGAACCTTGATGGTCGGGCACTGGTACACGCTGCCGGTGCCGAACACGCAGGACGCGCAGGTGACGGCAGCTCTGAATCAGCTGCGCGGCCCCGCTGAACGGCACTCGTGGCTGCTCGTGCATTTCCTGTACGCCGATTGCCGCTGCTCTCAGCGCATCTTCGAGCACCTGCTGGAGCGCGGTCGGGATCCGGCGTTCGCCGAGAAAATGGTGCTGATCGGCGAGCACTCCACATCCGTGGAGCGCGCGATCGCCGCCGGCTTCGCCGTCGACGTCGTGAGCGTGCCCGAGCTGGCTGCTCGTTTTCATGTGCAATCCGCGCCGCTGTTTGCGGTGATTTCGGATGCGGGCACCCTTTCGTACTTGGGGGGCTACACGGAGCGCAAACAGGGCGCGCTCATCTTGGATCAACGCATCGCGAGCGATCTGCGCAAAAGCAAACACGTCGCGAGTTTGCCGGTCTTTGGCTGCGTCGTGAGTCGCTCCCTCCAGCGCGCGCTCGATCCGCTCGGAATTAAATACGACCAGAAGGGTTAACGATGAAAGCGCTATTGGACGTGCTCGTTCTGCCGAGGCAGATCACCGACTTCGAACGCAGCTACGTCAAACGCGTGAACCGCGTGGGGCTCGCGTTCTTTGCCCTGCACCTGCCGGTTTTCGTGGTGGTCGCCTACTTCAACCGCACGGGTCCGCTGAGCGCGTTGGTGCTGACGCTGGGCGTATTGGCCGGTCCGGCGATCGCCTATCTTTCTTTGGAGAATCCGCGCGCGGTCGCGCTCGTGTATGGCTTCGCCTCGATGCTGATGGGCGGTTTGCTCGTGCATTTCGGGCAAGGCCCCATGCAGATCGAGATGCATTTCTATTTCTTCGCCCTGCTGGCGATGCTCGCGGTCTACGGCAATCCCCTGGTGATCCTGACCGCCGCATTGACGGTGGCGCTGCACCATTTGGCGGTCTGGCTGTACGTGCCTCGGAGTGTTTTCAACTATGACGCCTCTGCATGGGTCGTGCTGGTGCACGCCTCGTTCGTCGTCTTGGAGTCGATCGCCACCTGTGCGATTGCGCGCGCCTTCTTCGACAACGTGATTGGCCTCGAGAAAATCGTGCAGGCTCGTACCGGCGAGCTCGACGCGCGCAATCGTGACCTCAGACTCGTGCTCGATACCGTCGATCAAGGGTTCTTGACCGTCGATCGCCGGGGCGTGATGTCCAGCGAACGCTCGGCGGTGTTGACACGATGGCTCGGTGCAGCTGGCGAAGGTGAGCTGTTCGCCGACTACCTCGAACGCGTCGCGCCGACCGCGGCGGCGATGTTTCGGCTCGCGTGGGACGAAGTGATCGCGGACGTCTTGCCGCTCGAGGTCGCGCTCGACCAACTGCCCTGTCGCTTCGCGCTTGGCTCGCTGTCCTTCCGGCTCGACTACAAACCGATTTTGCGCGCGGATTCGCTGGAAAAAGCGTTGATCGTAATCAGCGACGTGACGAGCCGCGTCGAACGTGAGCGGCTCGAGCGAGAGCAGCAAGAGGTGCTCCGGATCTTCGAGCGACTGACCAGCGACCGCGCGGGTTTTCTCGAGTACTATGAGGAGGCGAGCGAACAGATCGCGGCGCTCGCCGGCGATGGCATTCAAGACGTGTCCCTGTTGAAGCGACTGATGCACACCCTGAAGGGTAACTCGCTATTGTTCGGCATCGACACGGTGGCCGACGCCTGTCATCAGATGGAGTCGCGGCTCGTCGAGGATGGAGAGCGCCCGTCGGGCGATGCTCTGGACAGGCTCGCGGCGCGTTGGCAGCGGCTCCACGATCATCTCGAAGCGCTGCTCGGCAAGCGCGCTCAAGGCAAAATCGAGATCGAGGAAGCGGAGTTCGACGCGACCCTGCGCGCTGTGCTGCGGGGCGAGCCCAAGCAAGAGATCGCTCGCCGTATCGCGGCCTGGCGGCTCGAGCCCACGCTGCGCAGGCTCGAACGCGTCGCCGAGCAAGCGCAAGGTATCGCGCGGAGGCTCAACAAGGCGCCCCTGCACGTCCAGATCGAAGCAGGCGAGCTGCGGCTCGACGCGGCGCGCTGGCGGCCGTTTTGGGCCGCGTTCGTGCACGTGGTCAGGAACGGTATCGACCACGGGCTCGAGTCCGCCGAAGAGCGCCGGCTAGCCGACAAGCCAAGCGAAGGCCGTCTCGCGTTTGCGACGCGCATCGAACGTGACGAGTTCGTGGTCGCCATCTCCGACGACGGCCGCGGCATCAACTGGCCGGCGCTGGCCGAGCGAGCCAAGGCGCAGGGATTGCCCCACGAAACGCAGGCCGAGCTCAGCGAGTCGATGTTCGCGGACGGTGTCAGCACGGCCGCGCAGGTTACCGAGATCTCGGGGCGCGGTATCGGCATGGGCGCGGCGCGTGACGCCTGTCTGGCGCTATCCGGGCGAATGATCGTCGCGAGCGAGGCGGGCAAAGGGACCCGGGTCGAGTTTCGCTTCCCGCGGCGATTGATGGCAGAGGATCCAACCGGGAGGCTCGCGGCCTGACCTCGGCCTTTTTTGAAGGGGCCACTCCTGTGCGAGATCCCGAGTTCATGAGTGTGGGTGGGCGACTCCGAGAGCGGTGAGTGTCTCTTCCACCTTGGCGAGCAACGCGCTCGGGCTGAAGG
>DASYCR010000296.1:0-5556 GCA_036500095.1 Polyangiaceae bacterium | reverse complement strand
TCTTGGCGGAGAGCGCGCGCGACGAACTCAGCGCACGCTTCGGCCCGCTCGCCGAGCGCACCCGCATTCTGAACCGGTTTGCGGCGTCGTGCCTGGAGCAACTCAGCGCGTCGCAGCCCGACGTCATCGGTATCACCACCTCGTTGAACCAGCTGATGGCGGCGCTGTGGCTCGCCAAGCTCGTGAAGCAACACGCCCCGCAGGCACGCGTGGTCCTCGGCGGCGCCAGCTGTACTGATCCCATGGGTCGGCAAATACTTGCGGCGTACCCGTACGTGGACCTGGTGGTGAGCGGCGCCGGCGAGCTACCGCTCTTGAAGCTGTCGCGCGGAGAGGAGCCGGCGGAGCGCTTCATCGAGAGCTATCAGCCAGTGGATCTGGACGCGCTGCCCACGCCGGATTTCAGCGTGCTACTCGAGCAAGCTGGGGAATTCTCGGCGGATCCACGCTTCATGCTCACGTTCGAGAGCTCGCGTGGTTGCTGGTGGGGCGAGAAGGTGCACTGCCGATTTTGCGGTCTGAACGGCAAGCAAATGCGCTTCTCCGAGAAGTCGAGCGCGCGCGTGCTGGCGGAAGTCCGCGGCCTTTGGGACGCGCACCACCACCCGCTGATGGCTACGGATACGATCTTGTCGCGCACGCATTTGAAGGAAGTGATTTCAAAGCTCGCGGAATTCCCGGAGCGGCCTCGCTTGTTCTACGAAGTGAAGGCCAACATGACGCAAGCCGAGGTCGTCTCGCTCAAGAGAGCGAACGCCACCACGTTACAGCCGGGTATCGAGAGCCTCAGCACGCATCTCTTGCAACTCATGCAAAAGGGCACCACGGCGATTCAGAATCTTGCGCTGCTCAAGTGGTCACGTGAACAAGGTATCTCGCTCGCCTGGAATCAGCTGTGCGGCATCCCCGGTGAGAGCGTCGATGACTACGACGCGCAGATCGCTCTGATCGAACAGATCCCGCACTTCAATCCGCCCGACGGCCCAAACCCGGTGCGGCTCGATCGCTACAGTCCCTATTTTACCAAATATCAGGAGTTCGGCTGGAGCGCGGTTCAACCGCTGCGCCAATATCCGCTGCTCCATCCGCAACTCGCCGCGGACGACGTCGCGCGGATCTCTTTTCGCTTCACGGGCGTGGGTGCGGTCGAGCCGGAGCAGTACCTCGAGCGCTTCACGGTCGCGGTGTCACGTTGGCGGACCCGGCACGACGCGGGCGACGGCTTGTTCCTCCACCCGCAGCAAGGCTTGATCCGCAACAGCGCGGGCAAGGGCTTTCGTTTTCTGTCGAGCCCAGCGCTCGACGCGATCGTTGCGAACACTCATGACATCGTGCACGTTTCTTGGCTGCTCGAGCGCGTGGGCTGTGAGCGCTCGCTGCTGGAGGAGCTCGCGCGGCAAGGTATCGTCTACATAGAGGGCAACAAGGTGCTCAACCTCGTCGTGCGCAGCGAGCCACCGAGCGACGCCGGCGAACCCGTGGGTGCAAGCTGAGCGCTACTTGTCGAGCGAACAGCCCAGCACGAAATCGATGCGGTGCGGCGCGCTCGTCTTCAGGGCGTCGCAGGCCTCACCCATCAGTACGACCTGTCCTTGGGCGTCGACCGTGTAGCCGCTTTCGTCGTTGCTGAGCGGGCTGCAGTCGAAGCTCACGCCTTGCACGGGCGCGCCGGATCCAGGCACGGTCAACGTGCAGCCGTCCGCCGGCTGCGTGTAGACAGTGCACGGCAAGCAGGAGTCGTTGTTCCCGCAGTCGAGCGAACAAGCGGGGCCGGCGTCTTCGACGATGACGATGCCACCAGTGCCGCCACTGCCCGCAGCGCCAGCGCCGCCCGTTGCCACCCCGCCGCTCGCGCCGCCCGTTGCCGAGCCGCCGCTGGTGGCGCCGCCAGCGCTTGCGCCCGCGCCGCCTGCATTGCCAGCGCTCAGGACTGGCTGCGGATTGCTGGAGACGGTTCCACCGCAGGCAGCGCTAAGGAGTCCCGCCGTCGCGAGCGAACACACCCGACTCCGCATAGGCCGCCACATCTTTCACCGAACTATGACACTCCAGCACACACTCGCACCAGCCCCCTCGCGACACCGAGAAATCGCGATTGACTTCGTTGAAAAGAGGCGAGAGCCTCCCAGGCTGAGGAGTTCTGCCACACGTGTCACCGTCACAGTCAAGTATATGTCGCGCGCCTCGTCCTCTCGTAGCCCTGGTGACCTTGTTGGCGACCAGTTGTGGAGGCACCGCGGGCCCGAATTTCGTGCAGCCCTTTCAACCTCCGGCCGCCAGCAATAGCGCGGCGACGCAAACCCTCGCCTTGGAACGGTTTGCAATAGTCTTCGAGGTGGACCCCGCGTGCAAACTGGAAACCGGCGTGTACTCGGGGGAAAATGCCGCGCCGACCGCGTGGCAGCCGGTCGCGCGCAATCAGCTCGCGAACACGTTTTACAAAGTGCTGCACAAGGAACGCGGAGGCCCTGGCGGAGCGGGCTGGGTCGCTCTCGAGCTCCTGAACAGCGAAGGCAATCGGCTGTGGCTCCGCAACACGCCGGTCGGCTCGGGTGAAAAGGACGGCATCGATCAGCGCTGGCGATGCGCGGTCGAAACCGGCGAGATTACCGCGCTCGTTCCCAAGCAGAAGAGCCATTTCGTGCGTCTCGACACGTCGCACTGCACGGCGATTTCTCCCATTCTGGGCAGCGCGGACGACATCAGCAGCTCGACGTACACCGTCACGGGCGCGTCGCTGTTCATCGGCAAAAAGGCGCAAAATCGCACGATCGCCGTGGGCGTACGACTCGAAGCCGAGGGCGGTGAAAAGCGACTGACGGTGCCGAGCACTGATTTCGACGCGTGCTTCGTCGGCTCGGACCGCGCTCCGCCGCCGCCCGAGGAAGCGCACGCTCTGCAAGCGTGGTTGGCGGGCTCCAACGCGGATGAGACGGCTCCGCCTGGCGTGTCCCTGGAGACGGTCGAGGCCGTGATGGGCATCGATCGCAAACAGTGTATCGATCGCAAGTTCGAGTCACGCCCCGGCCTCGAGTGCCACACGCCGCTGCTCAGGCTGGTCACCCAACCAGGACCAGGGCCGTTCGGCCCGAACCGAGTCGCGTGGGTCCGCGAGCGGCTCGTGAACGGCCTCTACTTCCGAGACGGTCGGCTCGTGCCGCCCACCAAGGCCGTGACCGTGAATGCCTTGGTGCGCACGCCGGATCTGCCGCGTGACAGCGCGTTTGCCGCGAGCTTCAACGCCGCGCTTGGCAGCACCATCGAGGACCCGAGCACGCAGATGCGGCGCGCCGCTCGCGGACGATTCCGCCTCTCGCAACAGGCGGGTGACAGCCAGGCGACGCACCTCGTCGATATCCACATCAACTACGCCGTGCCCGAGTTGCAGACCAGCACCGAGCCGCACACGCACGAGTACCTGGCGGGCAAAAAGCAGCTGCCGAACCCGGCGCGTCCCAAGGCCGAGTCCGCCGTGCAAGAGGCCCAAGAGCGCGTCGCGGCGACCGAGCGCGAGTCCGAGCTCGTGGAGCAGGGTATCCAGAAAGCGAAAGAGCTGTGCGACAAGGGTGGCGACAAGGCGGCGAAAAGCGCGAGTGACGCTGTCGGCGGCGGCCTGTGGGGCTGGGTCGCTTCGACGACCGTCTCGACCGGCGCCGGCGCGGCGTGCAACGGCGCTCAAGGTCTCGTCGAGAAGAAGCTGGTCTTGGATCGCATCGCGGCCGCCAAGGCGCAGCTCGACTCCGCGAACGCGAGTTTGGCGGGGACACCCGAAGAACTCGCGGTGGACGACAAGCGCATCTATCACTACGACGCCACGCGCTATACGCGCCACGGCGAGGCCACGGCGAAGTTGCAGATCGCGCCGGTCTCGAAACCCTCCAACGTGCAGCTCGAATACTCGGTGCGCGTGCCGTTCGACGCCAGCGACACCCAGATCCCGGACGTGCCGGAAGTGAAGCTCGCTGGCCGTGAAGCGCACCCGCCGAGCGCGGCCGATGCCGAGCGCGCGTTGGCTCAGGCGCTGGTTCCCCTGGTGGATCAGGCCATTTTGCGCTGGGGAGCCGAGCGTGAGGTGGGTGGAGACGTCGGCGAAGTGAAGCCCGGCACGCGTTCCTGGATGGTGCTCGTGGCGCGCCAGGCCGCGACCGACCGCCCCGTGAAGCTCTTGAGCGACGTGCTCGATGACCGCAAAGACACGCTCGCCAAGCGCACGGTCAGCTATCCGGTGGTGATGCCGGAGGGGCTCGCCGGGCGTTGCTTCACCTTCGGCGCGATTGCCGTCGGAAGCCAGGAGGCCGACGTCAACCTCGAGCTCAGCCGCAGCGACGGTGACGACGTGATCGCGCGCGACGAGCGTTCGGATGCCGACGCAGCCTTCGAGGTGTGCGATCTGCGCGCGGCACACTACCGCGTGAAGATCGATCTGGTCGGACCTGTGCCGGACTCGTTGCTCGTCTCGATGTTCGATTCCACGCCGGGGCGCGTCGCTCAAGACGAAGTTCGCACGGCCAGCATGGGCATTCCCGCCATGCCGCGCCGCGGTGAAGTGCTGCAACTGAACGGCACGGGCGCCGTGGCGTTCAAAGGCACGGCGGGGCAGCTCGTGGTCGGCGTGATTGGTGATCGCGACGGGGACTCGATTCCGGACAACGTCGATCGCTGCCCGTACGAGCGCGAAATCGTCAACGGCTATTTGGACGACGACGGGTGCCCGGACGAGCCGCCACCCGGTTGGCAGCCGCCCGCTCCGGTTGCGCCGGCCGTCGCGGCAGCAGCTCCGAAGGCCGCCGTGTCCGCGCCGGCACCCGTCGCGCCAAGCAAACCGCTCAGCGCGCACACCGACAAGCCCGCTGACGCCCACTCCGAGAAGCAGACCAAAAAGAAAAAAACGGTGGTGTTCGTGCCATGAATCGTATCGCCTGGTGCCGTGCTCGCTTCGTGATCGTAGCTGTCGGGCTCACCTGCTCGGCGTTGCCTGCCCTGGCCGCGCCGGACCCAAAGCTCAAAAAGGAAGCTGCGGCGTTGTCCACCGAGGGCGCGGCCAAGTTCGACGCGAATGACTTCGAAGGAGCGCTCGCTCTCTTTCAGCGGGCGTACGACGAGTATCCCGTGCCGACGATCGGCTTGTACGTGGCTCGTTGCCAGCGTGCGCTCGGTCGTAACGCGGCGGCGCTCGTCACTTACAACACGGTGCTGGCGAACGCGGGCGCAGGCGACGCGCGCGCCGAGGTGAAGCAGGCGCTCAGCGACGCAAAAACGGAGCGCGACGAGGTCGCTCAGCGCCTAGCGATGGTCGAGCTGACGGTGACCGGCGCGACGACCTTCAAGGTCCTCGCCGACGGAGTCGAGCTGAAGCCGATCGAAGGCACGCGCTACGCAGTCGAACCCGGCTCGCGCGCGCTCGAGGTGCAAGCCGCCGAAGGCTCGGCGAGCCAAACCATCCAAGCCGTCGCGGGGCAGAGCCTCTCCGTTACACTGGCGGTTCAAGCCAGCGCCGTCCAACCCGTGGCTGCGGCCACCGCCGCCGCGCCAGCCGCGGTCTACGCCGCGCCCGAG
>DASYCR010000295.1:0-8511 GCA_036500095.1 Polyangiaceae bacterium | reverse complement strand
TTCGTGCTCGCGTCGACGTACCTCGAGCATCTCGACCCGGCCGCGCTCCGCTATTTCTACGCGAGCAAGCTGAGCGCGAAGGTCGACGACTTCGACATCAACCAGGACGAGTTCGTCAACAAGGTGAACTCCGACATCGTGGGCAAGGTCGTCAACCTCGCCAGTCGCACCGCGCGCTTCGCGCAGGGCACGGGACTGTCCGCGAGCTACCCGGACGACGGCGGTCTCTTTCGCGACGCCGCCGCGCGCGGCGCGGAGGTCGCCGATGCGTATCAGGGGCTCGATACGGCGCGCGCGATGCGCCTGGTGATGGCACTCGCCGATCGGGCCAACGAGTACGTGGACCGAAAAGAGCCTTGGAAGTTGAAGAAGGTGCTGTCCACACTCGAGGGGGACGGGCTCGCTGCGGGTGTGCGTGAGTTGCAGGACGTGTGCACCGTCGCGCTCAACCTGTTCCGGCAGATCGTGGTCTATCTGACGCCCGTGTTGCCCGCGCTCGCGGAGCAAACCGGGCGCTTGCTCGGCAGCGAGATCACGCGCTTCGACGCGGCGCAGACGCCGCTCTTGGGCACGCCCGTGAGCGAGTTTCAACACATGATGGCGCGCGTCGATCCCAAAAAATTCCAAGCCATGATCGACGCCAGCAAAGCACCAGACGAGCCGGCGGACGCCGCCGGTGCTTCGCCTGCCGCGGCCAGCGCGGGCGACGACGGCGCGGCGCTCCAAGCGGAGCCGCTCGCGGCCGAGTGCAGCATCGACGACTTTTCGAAGGTGGATCTACGCGTGGCCCGCGTGCTCAGCGCGGAGCTCGTGCCCGGGGCGGACAAGCTGCTCAAGCTGACGGTGTCGCTCGGCGGCGGCACGGTGCGCAACATCTTCGCGGGCATCAAGTCGGCGTACGCGCCCGAGTCGCTCGTGGGGCGGCTGGTCGTCGTGGTGGCGAATCTTGCCCCGCGCAAGATGAAGTTCGGCATGAGCGAGGGCATGGTCGTGGCCGCCGGCCCGGGCGGCAAAGAGATCTTCATTTTGAGCCCCGACGCGGGCGCCGCGCCTGGTCAGCGCATTCACTAGGTACTCTGCCTTCCCAGTAGGCATCCGCTCTCGTTCCGCGTCTGATGCGCGGCGCTCTTTTGCTCATGTCCCAAGTTGTCCCAGAGCCCTCGCGCGCTTGTTTTTCGCTGATAACGCGATGCGTTAGCGCGGATCCTATGGGGCGTTTGACGGGGCGGATGCTGGAGTGCAGGCTTCGGTGCAAGCTTCGGTTCTCGGCCATGCGTTTCGCTTCGCTTTCGTCGCTTTCGGGTCTCGCCGCGCTCTGCGCGCTCGGCTGCTCTTCGGGTGATCCGAGCATCGCCGTTCGCAACACGGCGACCGCGCAGGCGTTGGTTTGCACGCCATCCGACCACCCGACGTCGCCCGCGTCGCTCCTGACGCGCGCCCAGTACGACGCGACGATCGCCGATCTGCTCGGAGACGACTCGCACCCCTCGGCCTCGTTCCCGCCGGAAAATCAGGTGCAGGGTTTCAACAACAACACGGAAGTGCACATCGCGAACCCCCTGCTCGTCGAGCAGTTCATGGACGCGGCGGAGGGCATCGCCGCGCGCGCTGTCACGCAGAACCTGAATTTGCTGGCGGCCTGTGCGGACACGACCGTGAGTGGCCAGCAGCAATGCGGCGCCGCGTTCGTGACGAGCTTCGGCAAGCGCGCGTTTCGCCGTCCGCTCGGCGCGGACGAGGCGAGCGCCTTCAACTCGCTCTTGGCCGCGCAGCTCACGTCGCAGGACTACCCGACCGCGGTCAAGCTCGTGATCGAGGCCATGCTGCAGTCTCCGCAGTTCTTGTATCGGGTGGATTCGGCTGCGGCCCCGACCAGCCAAACCGGCGCGATCGCGCTCGGTCCTTACGAATTGGCCTCGCGCCTCTCTTATTTCCTGACCGGTTCGATGCCGGACGACGCGCTGTTCGCCGCCGCGGATCGCGGGGAACTCGCCAGTGCCAGCGAGGTCGAGGCGCAGGCGCGCCGGCTGCTCGAATCGCCGCGCGCGCACGACGTCGTGCGCGACTTCAATCATCAGTGGCTCCAGCTCGACCAACTCACGGGGCTCGCGCGCAATCCGCCGGATGCGGCGACCGACGTAAAGAGTATTGGCGATGATCTGCGCGGGTCGATCGACACGTACCTGGATCACGCGTACTGGGATCTCGGCGACATCGGCTCGCTACTCACGTCGACGGACATGTATCTCAACGCTCGCCTCGCCAATCTCTACGGCGCGCCGGCTCCGAGCGACACGAGCTTTGCTCTGGTTCAGAACGCGCCGGGGCGCGTCGGTCTTCTGGCGCAACCGGCGCTGATGGCCATGCTCGCTCACGCGGATCAGACCGCGCCCGTACAGCGTGGCGTCTTCGTGCGGCAGCAACTTTTGTGCATTCCGGTGGATCCACCGCCGCCCGGCTTCAACCCAGTGGCCCCGGATCCGAGCCCGCTGCTCACTACGCGCGAGCGTTTCAACGTGCATACCGCGGAGCCGGGCTGCGCGGGTTGTCACAAGGCGCTCGACGGCGTCGGCTTCGGTTTCGAGAATTTCGACCAACTCGGCAACTATCGGACGAGCGAGAACAGCCTGCCCATCGACGCTTCCGGCGAGATGCTCGCCACGCCCGACGACGCGCTGAACGGGCCCTTCAACGGTGAGGCCGAGCTGTCCGCGCGACTCGCGCAGAGCCCGCTCGTACAAAATTGCGTCGCGACCAACTGGTATCGCTACGCGTTCGGGCGCACGGAGACGCCGGCCGACGGCTGCAGCTTGATTCAGGTCGAGCAAGCGTTCACGAACTCGGGCGGGCGTTTCAAGGAGCTCTTGGTGGCGCTGACCTTGACGGACGCCTTCCGCTATCGCCCACCGTTGCCGGAGGAGCTGTGACCGAGCGCGCGCGAAAGAACCGAGTGCTGACCCGCCGCAATTTCTTGTGGGGTTTGGGCGGGAGCGCGGTGGCCTTGCCGCTGCTCTCCTCACTGCGAGCGGGGGCCGCGGGGGAGACGTTCCCCAAGCGCCTGGTGCTGATGTACGCGCCGAACGGCGAGATGACCGACGCCTTCTGGCCGCAGAACGTGGTGGACGAGAGCACGTTCGACTTGAACCTCGTGCATCAACCGCTTGCGGCCTACAAGAACCGTTTGCTGCTGCTCGACGGCGTGGACCTGGCCGTCACGGATCTGCAGGACGCGCCGGGCGGCTTGCATCAAAAGGGCATCGGCGGCCTGTACACCGGGCAAATGCTGCAGAGCGGCGATCTGTTCGTGGACGGCTGCGGCCAGCGCGCGGGCTGGGCCAACGGCATCAGCGTCGACCAGCAAGTCGCCAAGACGATCGCTCAAGGCACGCCGTTCACGAGCCTCGAGCTCGGCGTGCGCGCCAACGTGGAGGACGTGCAGGGCCGTATCGCCTATGCCGGTCCGGGTGCGGCCTTGCCGCCCATGAACAACCCGGACGACGTATTCAACCGCTTGTTCACGAATTTCCAGCCTGGCGGGGGTCAAGTCGATCCCATGACGGCCCAGCGCCGCTCGGTGCTCGACACGGTACAGAGCCAATTTCGCCTGCTGTCGCCGCGCCTGAGCGTCAGCGATCAGCAGAAGGTCCAGGCGCATCTAGATCTGGTGCGCGACATCGAAACGCGGCTCGGCACGACCGGCAACGGCAGCTCTGCCTGCCAGCTGCCCGTCGCGCCGCCGACCTTCACGGACTCGACCGACGACATGACGGTACCGAGCACCGTCGACAGTGAAGATACGATGCCGCAGATCGCCGAGTTGCAGCTCGACTTGTTGGCGGCGGCGTTCGCCTGCGATCTGACGCGCGTCGCGACTTACCAAATCTCGACCTCGCTCAACCACATTCGCTACCCGTGGGTCAACAGCTTGGGCGAGGGCCACGCGCTGTCGCACTCGGGCGACAGCGATACCGACGCGCACGACCAGCTCGTCCGCCGCCACACCTGGCACAACCAAATGCTCGCCAATTTCCTGGATCGCTTGGCGCAGATCCCGGAAGGGTCCGGCACGGTGCTCGACAGCACGCTGGTGGTGATGTGCAGCGAGGTTTCCGTGGGCAACACGCACTCGCACAAGCGCATGCCCCTGCTCGTGGTCGGCGGCGGCTGGCACTTCCGCACCGGTCGCTACCTGAAGTACACCGACGCGCCGCACAACAACCTGCTCGTCTCCATCCTCAACGCCATGGGCGACAACTCGACCAGCTTCGGCCTCCCCTCGGTCTGCACAGGACCGCTCGACAACTTGGTCTAGTTCGCGCAACGGGTCTGGGGAGAGTTAATAGGAAGGCGCGAAGCCTGAGATTGGGGGTTTGCTCTGTGCAGCAAATTTCACATGGCGAAAGTCGAACGGAGACGTGTTGAGCGCACGATCGACGAAACGCCCCTTGCTCGGCTCACCCCCATCTCCTCTCTCTTCGCGTCTTCGCGCCTTCCTGTTCATTCTCCCAAATCGCACAACGAGGCTTTAGCTTTCGATGCGTTCGAGGATGCGGCTCTTGGGGCGCGGGGGCTTGGGGGCGAGCGTGAAGGCGGCTCTGATGCGGCCGATTTGCGCGGTCGCTTGCGGCGCGTGGGCGGCGTGAATCAGCGCGAGCGGCGCGCCGCGCTCGACGCGCTCGCCCACGGTGGCGCAGAGTTCGATGCCGGCCGCGAGGTTCACCGTTTGGTCGGCGCGCGTGCGGCCGGCGCCGAGCTCGAGCGCCGACAAGGCGAGCGCGTACGCGTCGCAGTCGCTGATGAAGCCCGAGCGCGCAGCCAGCACCGGCACTTTCACGCGAGCTGTCGGCAAGCGCTCCGGATGCTCGACGGCACGCGTGTCACCGCCGTGGGCCTTGACCATGCGCAGGAAGCGTTCGAACGCGGAGCCGTCGGCGAGCGCGCGTTCGAGCAATTGGCGCGCTTGGGCCTTGGAGCGCGCCGCCTTGCCGAGCCGGAGCATCTCCACACCGAGCGAGAGCGTGAGCTCGCGCGTATCCGCGGGTCCGCCACCGCGCAGAACCTCGATCGCCTCGCGCGTCTCGAGCGCGTTGCCGATGGTGCGTCCGATCGGCGTCGACATGTCCGTCAGAAGGGCGACGACCTGCTTATTTGCGCGCGAGCCCACGCGCACCAGCGCGCGCGCGAGTTCACGCGCGTGCTTGCGATCCTTCATGAACGCGCCGCGGCCGACCTTCACGTCCAACACCAAGCCGTCGATGCCTTCGGCGAGCTTCTTCGATAAAATGCTGGCCACGATCAGCGGGATGGACTCGACGGTCGCGGTGACGTCGCGCAGCGCGTAAATGCGGCGATCGGCGGGCGCGAGCTCCGCGGTCTGTCCGATCATCGACACGCCCACCTCGCGCACGATGCGCTCGAAGCGCGCGACGGATTGCGTGACGCGGTAACCGGGGATCGCCTCGAGCTTGTCGAGCGTGCCGCCGGTGTGGCCAAGCCCGCGACCGGAGATCATCGGCACCGACACGCCGCAGGCCGCTACCAGCGGCGCGAGGCAGATGCTGATCTTGTCGCCGACTCCGCCCGTCGAATGCTTGTCGACCTTGCGGCCGCGCACCGAGCGTAGAGCGAGCACCTTGCCGGAGCGCAGCATCGCTTCGGTGAGCGCGGCGGTTTCGTCGTCGCTCAGGCCACGCAAGAGCGCGGCCATCAGCCAAGCGCTCATCTGGTAGTCGGCGACGCGGCCCGCCGTGAACTCGGCGATGAAACGCCGAATCGCGCTCGGGTCGTGGCGTTTGCCGTCCCGTTTGTCTCGGATCCACAGCACGGGATTGAAGGCTCGCTCGGACATGGCGCGCGCGGAGTCTAGCCCCGGATCCGAAGATCTTCCCAGATTTCAAAGCAGGGATTTCCCTCCCGCACTCCGGGAACTAGCGTGGCCGACATCTTGGAGCCATCTCGCGGCAGGCCGAAGGGCAAATTCACGCAGCATCGGCGGCTGGATCGCTTGCGCGAGATTTTGGAGAAACACCCGCGCGGTCTCTCGCTGTACGAGCTCGCCGACGCGCTCGGTGTGACGGTGCGGTCGATGCGGCGCTATCTGAAAGAGATCGAGCGTGAATACGATCTCGAGAGCGCTCCGACGCGCGGCGGCGGCGCCCTGCTCTGGCGCGTTCGTTCCAGCGAGATGCCGCGGAAGGTCGAGCTGCGGCGCACGCAGGCGTACGCGCTGCTCGCCGCGCGCCGGTTGTTCGAGCCCATGCGCGGTTCGGCCTTGTTCGACGAGATCGACATGGCCGTCGGCAAACTCTTGAGCTTCGCGCAGCGCCCCGGCCGCGGCCCGAACGCGGGCCTGGCCGACGCGCGCCTGGAAGAGCGCTTTTTGTACCTGCCCCACGCGCCCAAAAACTACGCGGAAAAGACGGAGGAGCTCGACGATTTGTTCCAGGCGGTCTCCGATCTGCGGCCGCTCACGCTGAGCTATCGCAGCGCGGCCAAGGCGAGCGAAGAGCGCATCACCATCCACCCGTACGCGCTCGTGCTCCACCGCGACTCGATTTACTGCGTGGGTTACCACGTGGGGCGCGGCGAGATTCGCACGCTGCTCTTGGATCGCATGCGCGACACGGAGGCCGCTGTTTCGGAGCGCTTCGAACTACCGGCGGACTTTCACGTCGATCAGTACTTCGAGGGAGAATTCGGGATCTGGCGCGACGCGAAACCGCACAAAGTCGTGATCGATTTCGACGCCAAGGCGGCCGAGTACGTGCGCATGCGCAAAGTGCACGGTTCGCAGAAGCTCGCCGCGATCGGCGGTGGCGGCGTGCGTTTGACGATGACGGTCGGCAATCTGAATCAGGTCGTATCCTGGGTGCTGGAGTGGGGCGGGCGCGCGAAGGTGGTGGAGCCGCAGGAGCTCGCGGACCGCGTCGTCGAGGAGCTCGAGGGCGCGCTCGCGGCCTACAAGTCGACGGCAAAAGGCGAACGCAAGGCAGCCCGGCTGAAGACCTGACGCTGCGATGTCTACGGCGTGCGCTGGGCGCGATATTGCCGGTAGTTGCCGAGTACCTTGATCACGTACTCCTGCGTCTCGGCGAACGGCGGGATGCCGCCGTAGCGAATGACCGCGTTCTCACCGGCGTTGTAGGCGGCGATCGTGAGCTCGATGTCACCGTTGAACAAATTGGCGAGCACGCGCAGGTAGCGCACGCCGCCGAAGATGTTCTGCCGTGGATCGAAGATGTCCGTCACCATCATGCGCTCGGCGGTTTCGGGCACGAGTTGCATCAGGCCGCGCGCGTTGGCGGGCGAGACCGCGCGCGGATCGAAGTCGCTCTCCACGCGGATCACGGCGCGCACCAGCTCTTCCGGGATCTGATAGAGTGTGGCGGCTTGCCGGATGTATTCGTCGTAGCGGCTGAAGCGCTCGGCCGAAGTGTCGCTCGGCATGAACACCGGCGCGCTCTTCTTGTCGGCGGCGTAGAGCTTGCCGTGCCGGCTGGGCGTACTCGTGAAGCTTATGACGCCGTCGGCGCCGACCTGCTTGTAGATATCTGCGCGGCTCGTGCTGGAAAGCGTTCCCAAGGCCAACGCCCCGACGGCGGTGAGCGCCAAGCGGGTCCAGCGGGTGCGCGAGGGCACGGGGGGCGCGGAGTTCATGCTCAAAGGTAATCGTACGCGGGGCTCGGCGTTGAAGTCCAACTAACGCCAGAGCAGGCCGCGCGTATTCCGTACGCGGTGCTGAGCGCAGCGGTACGCGGTCCCTAAACGCCTGAAATCGCCAGCATTTATCAGGATCAGGATGCGCGCCGCAAATCCGTCATCGGCGTGTCTGGAGAGGCGGGATTCACGCGAACCTCCCGCGACTTCGGGTCCACGACTAGATCGAGCCCTTCGAGCGGGATCTGACCGATCAGCGCGGTGGCACCGGCGGGGAGCACGAGCGCGTCGCAGGCCATGCTGCGGCCGAGGATTTCGATGGTCAGCTCCGTGACTCGCGCGAGCTCGAGCACGCTGCCGTCGGCGAGCTTCACTTTTTGGCGTTCTTTTTCCGGTAGTCCGAGGGCCGCCGCGGCTTCGGCAGGAATCGCCAGCATGGTGGCTCCGGTATCGACAAGCGCTTCGATTTCGAGCGCTCGTACTTCATCGAATGCGATCAGGCCCCGCGAGGCGTTGCCAAAGTCGACGGTATTTTGGAGCTTGAGCTTGGTCATGACTTTTCCCATGCTCTCCAATCGGCGACCTTTGCGGCGAGTTGTGGAGTTTGTCTGAACCGCTTATCGGCTCAGTCGTCGGTCAAGTACGTGTAGCTGCGCAGCGACTCTTCATAGTGCTGCATCAGCGTGCGCATCTGTTCGTTGGTGAGGCGGCCCGCGCTCACGGCGCGCTCGGCTTGGCGGCGCACGGCGTCGACCATGTTTTCCGGTACGTACTCGACGTAGCGTAGGACATCCGTGACGCTGTCGCCCTTGATCACGTGGCGGATCTGGTAACCCTCGTCCGTGAGCGCGACGT
>DASYCR010000294.1:0-4906 GCA_036500095.1 Polyangiaceae bacterium | reverse complement strand
GCCGCCACCTCCGCCGCCACCTCCACCGCCACCTCCGCCGCCTCCCCCGCCGCCCGAGCCGCCGCCGCGCGTCGAGGTGCGCAACAACAAGATCGAGATTCACGAGAAGATCCAGTTCGCGGTCGACAAGGCGACGATCCTCGAAGCGTCCTTCGGGCTGCTCGACGAGATCGTCGGCGTGATTCAGAAGAACCCGCACATCAAGAAGATCGGCATCGAGGGACACGCGAGCTCCGAGGGTGACAAGAAGCACAACCTGAAGCTCTCGGACGATCGCGCGAAATCGGTGATGAAGTACTTCACCGATCACGGCGTGGACAAGGATCGCCTGAGCGCCAAGGGCTACGGCTCGACCAAGCCGCTCGTGGACGACAACAAGAAGGACGACAGCGAAGCGGATCGCGAAAAAGCGCGCGAGACGAACCGCCGTGTCGAGTTCAACATCATCGAACAGGACGTCACGCAGAAGAAGGTCGAAGTCGACTCCAAAGGCGCCGAAAAGGTGATCGAGGAGAAGAACTCGACCGAGAAGAAAGAGCTGCCGATGACGCCCGAAGAGGCGGACGCCGCGAAGAAAGAGGCCGACGCGAAGACCGCCGACAAGAAGGGCGCCAAGACGGCGGACAAGAAGTCCATGGATAAGAAGCCCGCCATGGACAAGAAGCCCGCGGCAACCGCAGACAAGAAGCCCGCCGACAAATCCAAGGCCGCGCCGGCCAAGCCCTGAGCGTCAGACTCGGAGAATTCCAAAAATGAAAACGGCATTGTTCGCTCTCACGCTGCTCCCCGTCCTCGGTTGTTCGTTTCACGCGCGCTCGCCCGAGGAGTACCGCGACGCTACCGAGGCGCTCTTGCAAAGCAAGAACGCGGACGTCAAGCTCTGCTACGACGACGCGCTCAAGACCAACAAAGAAGTCGCCGGCGACGTGACGGTGCACTTCAAGGTCGAGGCCGAAACCGGCAAGCTGTTCGACGTCACGGTCGACGCGGCCAAGACCAAGGCGCCCGAGCCGCTCGGCCAGTGCGTGGTCAAGGCGCTGAACGGCCTCGTGCTCAATCCGCCGGATGCAAATCTCGGCGACGCGACGTTCGCTTATTCGTTCGTCGTCGGTCCGCCCGCTCCCGCTGGCGGCTGAACCGGCCGTCTCAGCGCCGGCGCGCACACGCAAATCGCTCGCGGCTCACAAGCCGCGAGCGATTTCGCGTTTCCAACCCGAACCGTTGCTAGCCCGACCAGGGATGCCCGAGCTTGTCGAGCGAGCTCTTGGCTTCCGAGCGGTACGGTGAGTCGCGCGGGCCGAGCAGGCGCAAAAACTCTTCCCAGTGCTTGACGGCTTCGGGCACGAGGCCGAGCGCTTGCGCGAGCAGACGATGTGCCTCGCCGGCCCACGCCGGCTGCGGGTCGACGCTGGCGGCGAGCTCGAGCGCCTTGCTGAGCTGTTCACGCGCTTGCTCGCGGGAGTTGTTGGCGGCCAAGAGCTTGCCGTAGCGGAAATGCCAGGTGGCGTTGTCCGGTTGCGCGGCGATCGCGAGTTGCCACTCACCGAGCGCTTGCTGCTCCTTGCCCAGATCGAAGTAGGCGTCGGCGAGCGCAGCGTGGGCCTCGAAACGCGTGGGGCGGAGCTCGATCGCTTTGGTGAGATCGGCGATCGCGTCCTTGGAGGCGCCCTGGCGCTGGCGCAAGACGCCGCGCTGCCAGTAAGCATCCGCGAGTCCACGATCCAGGCGCAGAGCCTCGGCCAAAGCATGTTCGGCCTTGGGCACGTTGCCGGCCTCGTTCGCGGCCCAGCCGACGAACAGCTGATACTCGGCGCGGTTCGGATCGAGCTCGACCGCGCGCTCGAGCAGGTGCAACGCGTCCGCGACGCGCGTGCCGTCGAGCAGCAGGGCGCGCCCGAGACAATGATTGGTTTCAGCGGATGTGGGCCGATCGCTCAGCACCTTCCGCAGCAGCTCCTCGGCTTGCTTCCCACCGCCGGCGGCCACCTTCGCGCAGCCGACGCGCAGCATCAGGTCGGTGTCGTTCGGCGCCTTGGCGAGAGCGCTCTCGTACTGCTTCAGCGCATCAGCGCTGCGTCCGGACGCTTCGTACAGGAGGCCGCGCTCGAGCGCGAGCCCGGGGTACTCGGCGTCGATGCCGCCCACGTCGTCGAAGACCTTACCAGCTGCGTCGTACTTGCCGTCGCGCCGGAGTGCGACGCCAAGCTTGAACTTGGCCGCTAAGTCCTCGGCGTCGAGAGAGAGCGCCTCCTGGAACTCGTGGACCGCTTCGGCGTAGCGCCCCTGCGAGAGCAGCACATCCCCGAGCGCCTTGTGGATCGCGGGCAAGTTCGGCAACTTGCTGCGGGCGTCCGCCAGGACTTTCTGCGCGCCGTCAGGGTTGCCGCTTTGGTTCAGCAAGAGCGCGAGGGAGATATAGACGTCGACGGAGCCGGGATCATCCCCCGCGGTCTTCAGGGTATCGCGGTAAACGACCTCAGCCTGCGCGCGGTTACCAAGCGCCTCGAGTGTGCGACCGTACCAGTAGGCGACCGAGATCGACTGCGGATTCGCGTCGCGCAGCTTCTTCAAGAGACCGCTCGCTTCTTCGACGCGCTCGAGCCCGAGCTTCGCCTTGGCCACGCCAATTTGTGCCTGCAGGCTGTCCGGATCAGCCTGCGTGGCCGCTTCGAAGCGGGCCTGCGCTTCGGAATAGCGGCTCGCCCGGTACAGCGTCTCGCCCAGGCCAATCAACGCGGGCGCCTCCTTCGGGTTGATCTTGAGCGCCTCGCCGAAGGCCGCCTCCGCCAGCGACATGTGCGAGCGAGCGAGCTGAATCTCGCCGAGCAAAGTCTGCGCCAGCACGATCTCCTCGGGGCTCGAGAGCTGCGGGTGTTTGACGATGCCGTCGAGCGTCTGGAGCGCCTCGCCCTCGCCCGTGCGCGACAGCGTGTCTACGCGAGCGAGCACGATCAACGCGCCGGTATGACTCGGGTTCTGCGCCAGCGTCTCTTTCGCGAGCTTCTGCGCTGTCGCGCTGTCGCCCGCCAGAAAGTTCGCGCGCGACAGACCGAAGGACGTGCGCGGGCTCTTTTCGAGCGCAGCCGCCTGTGTCCACGCGGCGAGCGCAGCCTTTGCGTCGTGTCCGCGCAGTTCGATTTCTGCCAGCAAGAGCGCGCTGTCGGGATCGTTCAGCGCCTGACGAGCGAGAGCCGTGACCTGCGTCTTGGCTTGCGCGAGTTGACCCTCGGCCGCCACGCGCGCGGCGCGTGCTAGCGCGAGATATTGGACGTCGACGTCCTTGGGCAGGGCGTCGAGGGCCACGACGGCCTGCGCGTGCGCTGAAGGATCGGCACCAAAGCGCAGCTCGCCGAGAAAGGCAGTAAACGCAGCGTAAGTGGCGAGCGGACGCAGGCGCTTCGCGCGGGCGCGCGCAGCCTGGGTGGCGCTGAATGCGCGCGCGGCATCGGGGTAACTGTCGTGGGCGAGCGCGCTGCGGGCACCCTTGACGGTGTCCGCCAAGAGCGCACGATACTCACCCGCTTTCAGCTGATCGCTGATGAAATAGGCGCCGAATGGGCCGAGCGACGGCACGAAGCTGAGCGCGCCTCCGCCCACCGCGACGACGAACAGTCCCGCAAAAATCTTGGGCGCGAGTCGACGGCGCGGGGCCGCCGGCATGACGGATGGAGCGCGTGCGATGCCGAGCGAAGCGCGCGCCGGGCCGCCGCTCGCGCGCGGTTTATCCTCCTGCGGGATCGCCCCAAACTCCATGTCCTCCTCGGAGCGCGCTACGGGAGCTGCGGCTTCGATCGGAAGCTCGGACGCTTCTGCGTCCGAACCGAGATTGACCTCGCCGTATGCGGTACCTCCCCCGCTCTGGCGCACGACCGCCGCTGCTGCCGCTGCCGCCGTTTGCTCTGGCTCGCTGGCGCGGGCCGATGCCATCGGGATCGGTGCCTCGCCAAATAGATCGGCTTCCTCCCCGGCGTACTGGGAAGCTTGTGGCCGCGCGCTCGGAGAACGTGGGTCTCCGCCGAGTTCGAGCGAACCGAAATCAGCGCCGACTGGATCCGGCGGCTGCGACGAGCTCCCGAAATCAGGCGGTAGGCTCGGAACCTCGCGCTGCGTCGGCAAGCCTGAAGCGCTCGGCGACGGGAACCCCGACGCGCTGAACGCGGGCAGCCCCGAGGCGCTTGCGGCGGGAAGGCTCGAGCCGCCAACGGTTGGTAGTCCCGCTTGAGTCGGGCTCGGCAACGAAGCACCGCCCAGGCTCGGCAACGAGGCACCGCCCAGGCTCGGCAACGCAGACCCGCCCAGACTAGGCAGTTCCACGCGACCGCGAGGCGGCGGAACTGAGTCATCGAGATCGAGCTCGAGACCGGTGCGCGCGCTCGGCAGACCCGCCGCACGGGCAGGCAGGCCACCGCTCAACGACGGCAGATCCATTTTTGTTTGCGCCGATGGCAGCTCCACGCCTCCGAGTGACGGCAGCTCCACCGCGAAGTCCGACTCGTCGTCCAGAGCGACGCTCGGCAGATCCGACTCACGCAGATTGGGGAGCGGTAGCTCGCTTGGTTTGCGAGCGGAGGAAGCCCCGACGCGCGCAGGCAGATCGGCGCGCGCGCTTGGCCCTCCGACGGCGGGTAAGTCGACCCCGTAGTTTGGCACGGGTGAGCCCGGGCGCGCGCGCTGCCCAGCCGGCGATGGCAGATCGGCGGGCAGGTTGCGACCGGCAGTCGCGGGCAAGTCCAGGTCGATGGCCAAAGGCTCGCTTGCTTTTGAGCGCGCGGGCGCGGGCAGATCGTCCTGGAACGAACCGGTCGCCACGGGCGCCGGCAGATCCACGAGCTTGTTGGTCTCTGATTTGCCGGCGACCGCGGGCAGGTCATCGCGTGCGGGTGCCGGCGCAGCAGGCCGGACGCGC